>JAGHUM010000065.1 GCA_018064855.1 Candidatus Physcocola equi | reverse complement strand
TGGGCTTTTTATAGGTCTTTTTCGTCTGTTTTGAGTGAATCTTCAGTCACAATGGGCATCCATTGCTCCTTTCAGATTCACTTCAAAACATCCTGAAAAATCCACTTATAAAAACCTCCAACAAAAATTTAAACAACTTCTAATTGACGTTAATAAACCATTAATTAGAAAAAATAGGGAATAATATACAAGTTGGCGCTGGCTAAGGTCTTTAGCCAACGAATTTGTACTGATTCTTACGAAGCATTGGACTGGATTTTCACTAACAACGCCTCTGGCGTTACGAATTAATACGAATTCAGAATTGAAACCAGCATTTAATTAGTAGTAATTTGAAATGCCATAGGCATTCTTAGTATAAATCTGCAATCACCCAAGAAATTTGGATTATTCGTAAATATTCGTTGGCAAAAGTAACGTGTCAACTTGTATATAGACAAAAAAATAACGAAACATTAATGGGGATTAACGTTCAGGTAAAACACTATTTTCGCTTTGCCCAAATGATTCCTTCATAGACCTCCACTCCATTGACAGTCTTCCATTCTGGTTCGGGCTGAACGACTTTTTCTTTTAAGAATGAGAAGGTTACAAGGTAGGCTTTCTTCAGCCCACGTGTGTTTGCATATTCCGACACTTGATCTTCGCCTTTTCGCTCGTATTTGTTACCATACCACAATTTAAGTTCCACCAGAAATTCCTCTCCAGCATAATTGACCACGATGTCCATTCGCTTGTTATCACGCGTCTGTGGCTCAACGTAATAATAACCAGTGCCGTTGATGATTGGTTTCAGGAAACAAAGGAACAGCAGACGTCCCTGTCGCTCCAAGAACTCAGCATCCTCATCGCGATACTCCTCCTCTATCAAATCCTTGAAACGCTCTATAATATACTCCATGTTGAGTTTGCCATCAAGGATGTATTCGGATTTTGTGACACTTATCTTACCCGAATTTTCGCGCTGATAACGAATCGAAAAATACTCATGGAATATCTCCTCAAAAATGGCATTATGAATTGCGACATGTCCGTCTATATTCTTGATATAAGAATACATATCTGCAATTTTCAGAATCTCATCAGTTAGATTGTAGGTGTAGGCCTCACCATTGACAGAGATTGAATACATAAAATTCCTGAGTTCTTGGTTATTACCAAGATTCTTGGAAATATCGTCTGCCAACGTATTATTGCCTATGATGATATACTTAGCTGCTTTGTTTATGCCCTTGATTGTCCAATCCCCCTCCAGTTCTTCATGCGTAAGGGAGCACAGATAACTCACAAGAACCGGATATCCCGATGTGAGTCGATGGATCTCTGCCGCAATGATTTGCGTGTCCATACCAGTGTGGTAATCAGCCTCATATTCATCGAGCATTCCTTTGATGCCTTCTGCACTGAGTGTCATATCCACATTGAAACGAACAGCCACATTCCAAGGTGAATTATATTTTCTTTCCTCATCGCTACGAATTTTCAATTTCAAATTCTTCACATCATACACACCAGCAAGAACGACGGAATGGAAGGTGGAATTCATGCCATTCTTATCTCTTTCGAGATATTTATTGCGGAGCATACCTAAAAAGTTCAAAAACAGTTGATTGTCGGTGCTCTTATCCACTTCATCAATCAAAACGACAACTGGTTTCTGCGTTCCACAGCAAAAGTCGGAAATCATTAAAGCCAATCCATCCAAGCTTCCAGGAATAGGGTTTGCATTCCACCTTAGTAAATCTTCTTTTGACGAGAGTTCCATGTCTCTTGCAACCATCCTTTTGAACGTGCTACAAAAGGAACTTTCATTTGCATACAATGATTCTCCAACGCCCTCAAAACTGATTTGAATAATTAAGTATTCAGACTTTAAACGATTGTATAGTAAATTCAACATCGTCGTCTTTCCGAACTGGCGCGCACGGTTGATGGTGAAATATAATCCCTTATCGACGAGTTCTTTGACTTTCGCCAACTTGTCGTCGATATTCACCATGTAATGACGCTCTGGATTACAACTACCTGTCGTATTGAATTCTTTTGTCATATCGTTCCGAAGATTTTGCTTACAAAGATAATGAAGATTTCGTGTAAAACATTAATTGACGTTAATAATCCATTAATTAGAAAAAGATTAACGAGACATTAATGGGGATTAACGTTTTTATTAAGAAAAATAAAACTCCGATTTGAAATTGATCAAACCGGAGCCTTAAAAGAGCGGTAAACGGGACTCGGACCCGCGACCTTCGGCTTGGGAAGCCAACGCTCTACCAACTGAGCTATTACCGCATTTTCGTTTTGCATGGCAAAAATAAAGCATTCTTTGTAATATTCCAATAAAAAAGCGAATAATAAGAGAGAAAAGGTCTATGCTTAAAGAAGATGTTGTGAAACACATGAAAGAAAGGAAGAAGAATGGAAGAAAAAACGTATATTTGGATAAAAGAAAAAAGAACCAATAAACTAAAGACCGATATTAGTTTAGCAAACTACACATTATATGAACTAAAAAGACCGAAAGGTCTATTGTTGTATTTTTTTGATGTGGAGGAGGGCCAATGGTCCTCCTTTACATTTTAAGGACCCTCCTAAATGCTCCCTTAAAAGAAGGACTTGCCAGACAGGATTGTGAGTTGTGGGATTGTGGGTTGTGAGATGTGAGGTTGTTGAATGGCATCTGTGAGATTAAAGAATTGAGATACGTTACACAAATTGAAAAATATACAAGATTCTCAAACAGTTTAAAACGAGCATAAAAAACCTTTAAAGTCTAATTATCATTAATATACATCTACGATATTTTGCCATAAAAAATTCCCATCAACAAACGAAAAAATTGGGTTTTTCACAAAAAAACACTTAAAAAGATAGAAAATGATTAAATTTGCATTAGTCTATATGAAAAAACAAGAATAATGAAGAAATACATCAAATATATTTTAACGATAATTTTCACAATCTGTGGAACGATGATGAATTGCATCGCACAAGAAGGATTTGAAGCGACCCATAGATTCAGTTACCCAGGGCAACTATCTAAAGACACCACATGGAATTACTGGCAAAAAATCGGAACCATTCACATGGAAGGTCCGATGAATGAAGCAGACATCCGTTTTCTATTACAATGGACAACGAAAGCAAAGCTGCGAGTAATAGACATGAAAAAAGTGAGAGGGTTCAAAGAATTAAAGAAAGGACTTTTCTCACAAATCAGAAATATCGGAGAGAATGACAGTCTTAAACTAAGAGAACTTATACTTCCAGATGAAACAACAATCATTGGAGACAGCACTTTTTACGGATTAAAATCATTGAAATCCATCAAATTCGGTGAAAAAACAGTTTCTATTGGCATAAATGCATTTGAAAACTGCACGGGACTCGATTTTTACATGGATTTTCCCAAAAGCGTAAAGAAAATAGGGAAAGGAGCTTTCAAAGGCTGCACCAAACTGGAAGGATTTATATTTCCTCCAGAAATAACACGAATAGAAGAAGAAGTATGCTACAATTGCTCCAACCTTCACCATGTGGGACTAGACGAGAAAGTAGATACAATCGCTTTAGAAGCCTTTTATTTTTGTCCACTTTTCAAAGTAGAGTGTCGCGCAGTAAAACCTCCTCACAGTGTCAGCCATAGTTTTGCATGGGCTATGAATGGATTGACCGTAATTGTTCCCGACAAAAGTGTAGATGCCTATGACAAAGCAAAATGGTGGATGTATCATCATATCGTCGGGCACGATGATTATTACAGCGATTTCTTGAGAAAAAATAAGGGGGGGCAATAATAAACGCACAGACTCAGCCGCATGAATATTTATACTGCTGAAAATCAACAATTCACACAATAAAAAATAAAGACAATATTGAAAAACGGCCACAAATAGAAATATTTATGGTCGTTTTCTTCATTTTTTAGTAAATTTGCACTTTGAATATAACGTTAAAGAAAAACAACATGAAACAGGCCATTGGTTTTGACAACGATGCATACCTGAAAATGCAATCGCAACACATCAAAGAACGCATCGCCCAATTTGGCGGCAAATTGTATTTGGAATTTGGAGGCAAATTGTTCGACGATTTCCACGCATCAAGAGTGCTGCCCGGCTTCAAACCAGACAGTAAGATCAAAATGCTGGAACAACTTAAAGATGAAGCTGAAGTGGTGATCGCCATCAATGCTCACGACATTGAGAAAAACAAGGTGCGTGGCGATCTCGGCATCACTTATGACATGGACGTTCTTCGCCTGATTGACGCTTTCCGTGGATATGGCCTGTTTGTAAGCAGCATTGTGCTCACTCGCTTCACCGGACAGACCAATGCCATCGCATATCAGCAAAAACTTGAAGGACTGGGACTTAAAGTATATCGCCACTACCCTATTGAAGGGTACCCACACAACATCAACCACATCGTAAGCGATGAAGGTTACGGTAAAAATGAATTTGTGGAAACCAGCCGCAAACTCGTCGTGGTGACAGCTCCTGGTCCGGGCAGCGGCAAAATGGCAACCTGCCTTAGCCAACTCTACCACGAAAACAAACGTGGCGTGAAAGCCGGCTACGCCAAATTTGAGACCTTCCCAATCTGGAATATTCCTTTGAAACATCCTGTAAACCTCGCATACGAAGCCGCAACAGCCGACCTCAACGACGTGAACATGATAGACCCATTCCACTTGGAGGCATACGGAAAAACAACTATCAACTACAACAGAGATATTGAGATTTTTCCTGTGCTCAACGCAATGCTGACCCACATTTTGGGAGAATCGCCTTATAAGTCACCAACCGACATGGGTGTAAACATGGCGGGCAACTGCATTGTAAATGACGAAGTTACCAAACAAGCAGCAGGAGAAGAAATCGTGCGCCGCTATTTCATCGCCTTGATGCAGAAACGCAAAGGCAATGGCGACGACACCCAAATCAGCAAGATTGAGTTGCTGATGAACCAAGCAGGAGTTGCCCCAACCGACCGCAAAGTGGCAGTAGCCGCCCGCGAGAAAGCAGAAAAAACAAGCGGACCTGCAGCAGCCATCGAACTACACAACGGCGAAATTGTGACCGGCAAAACCTCTGAATTGCTTGGAGCATCGAGTGCCATGCTGCTCAACGCATTGAAACAGCTGGCTGGCATTCCTAATGAGGTGAATCTTATTTCCCCTTTGGTAATCGACCCAATCTGCAAACTGAAAATCAACGAACTTGGCCACAAGAACCCACGTCTGCACATGGACGAAGTGCTGGTTGCTCTAAGTATCTGCGCTTTGACTGACATCAACGCTAAGAATGCAATGGAGAAACTACACGAACTGCGTGGTTGCGAAGTTCACACCAGCGTTATCCTTGCCCAAACTGACGAACGTGTATTCAGAAGACTTGGCGTAAACCTCACTTGCGAAGCTGCTTACCAGACTTCAAAGTTGTACCATGAGTGAGATGTGGGCCAATGGCGGAATTACGGTGTAACGGAATTACGGAAGTACGGAATTACGGAATTACGGAATTACGGAGTAACGGAAGTACGGAAGTACGGAAGTACGGAGTGACGGAAGTTTGAGCTGTGAGCCAATGGCGGAGTAACAGAATTACGGAAATTTGAACTGTGAGATATAACAAAGAAGGGTGTGCCAGATGGCGCACCCTTCTTTGTTTCAATATGTTACCCTTTTCAGAAAGTAACTTTAAATGATTTGCCTGCAGATTTCAATACATATACACCTTTTGGAAGGGACAAAGACTTGAGCACATCTGATGACTCGGCAAAAGAACGGAGCGATACGGCAGCAACCTTTTGACCAAGAACGTTCACAACATCGTAGTCGCCAGCCTCAAAGTCGGCAGCCATATTCTCAACGGCAGTAGGATCATACTTCTTGAAAGAAAGACGGTCCACATTCACCCAAGACTGTTCGATATTGAGTTTCATCAAATGCTGTCCGGCAGTAAGGGTTACGCGTTCCTTCTGAGGATATTCATCATAAACATCCCACGAACCAGTAGAACCGATAGAAAGCATAACAGGATCTTGATCGTCGAAAGCCACGCTGACACTACCATTCTCGCCTTCCTCAGAAGCACGAACAGATATTTGATATTCAGCATTTTCTGCCACTTCAACAGAATAAGTCAACCACTCACCCTTTTCACAATAGCCTACTGCAAAACCACCCTTTTCGTCGGTTGAGTAAATATCAACACCATCTTTTCTGTATTCACCTCCATGGTTGGTACGGTCGGCATCATAATAGGAGATGTTGTTTCCCCCGGTATTATAGTTTTCCATTTCCACCACCCCAGGAATGGTTGCAGGAGTTTCGTTGTATGGACCAACAGGTTCTGGTTCTTTAATACCATCGAGGTAGATTTCATCTTGATAATCCTCACCGACACGGAACCAATCGAAATCGGCATAACCGCCGGCTGTACGGGTTGAATAGCAGAACAAACCAAATTTATAGCCAGCAAACATACCCAAAGTGTAAGGAAGCGGAATTTCGTTACCAATACCCTTCCACTGGCTGCCATCTGTGCTGTAGAAGAAAGAAGCGCGATCGCGGCTGAAATTGAAATCGATGCGAAGATAAGCAGTCTTTCCCGAAAAAGAAGCAGATGCGATACGACGGTTGCCCTTGAACTGAACAATGTTTAATTTACCATTTTCTTTCTGCACTCCAACAAAGCCAAAAGAATCTTGCAACGCGCAAAGACCTGCGACGTCACCATCCTTCAAACCTTCCACATCGAGTGCGGTACGACCTGAGCACTGAGGTCCGAAAGTGCGCTGGGTGAGAGTGTTTTTCGCCCAGTAGAGACCTTGATCCACACGCCCGGTGGTTATGCGGAAATAACCAGGGCGAGCGGAAAGCGACCAACGTGCGTTATCTGGGTTGTGGTTCCACTGCCATTCCAGCGGTAGTTCGGTCTTTTCAAAGTCGTCGCTGGTAACCATGTTATAACCTGGATTTGCCGGATTTGGCAAATTGAGCGTGGCAGGGGCCGCATTGCCAAAATTAGGCCATCCGTTGCTCCAAGTTACAGGAACGAGCCAAGGAATACGACCAACACCACCAGAATCGCGGAAAAGCATGGCATACCACTTTCCATCTGGAGTGTCGAATATGGAGCCCTGCGCCACACCATTGTTTTGCAGTGCTATTTTTCCCTCATAATTACCTGTAAGAGAAGAAGAACGGAACACCAATTCGGTACGACATTTTCCGTTAGGCCAAGAGATGGCGAAAAGATAGTATTTTCCGTCCACCTTTTCCATGTGCGCACCCTCGCACTTTACAATATATCCGTTAGTACCAGTAGTCTGATCTATTGGGATATTCAGTTTTGTCTCACCATATTTGACGCTTTTGAGGTCTGAATTCAATTCAACCATCTTAAATTCGCCACCACCGAAGATGATGTAAGCACGACCGTCATCGTCAAAGAAAAGAGAAGGATCGTGATAGAAAGGCAGGAGCACTTCACTCCATGTGCCATTGTCAATATCATCGGTAGAAAAGAGATGAGTTTTACCAGTTGTATAAGAAGGAGTCAGAATGTAATATTTTCCTTTATGCTTACGGATGCTAGAAGCCCAAGAACCTTTACCATAGGCGTGTTTGCCAGCGTTGAGATTCTGGTTATCGTTGTTAGTAAGTGTCTGGTAAGCATAGTTGACCGTACGCCAGTTGGCCAAGTCGGTAGATTTCATGATAGGAACGCCAGGCGCGCAATGCATGGTAGTAGAAACCATGTAATAATTTTCGCCATCACGGAGCATAGATGGGTCTGGCACATCGGCATAAATAATCGGGTTGCTAACAGACGCCGCACCCGCAACAAGAGACGATGCAAACAGCAAGGTCGCAGAGAGCAGCAATCTACAAGAATGTATGAGTTTTCTCATGGTTTTATTAGGATTTTGTAGTTCATGCAAATATTTGGATGTGCAAAAATACGTTCACCCTCAAAAAAAGACCATAGAAAAAATCGGCAAAAAACAAGAAAAAAAATGAGGAGAAAAGACGAAATGCCTTTTCTTCTCATTTTTGGTTCATTAAGTTGCAAGAGTTCGCTATTATTTCCGGGTCTTCAGCACCTTTTTAGCACCTTGGTTAGTACGGATGATGTAGAAACCATCAGGCAGATTATTGAGGTTCTCACCCATGTATACACCATTGATATTGTATACGCCTTTAGTGGTCATAGCTGCATCGCGAAGAATGAGTTCGTCGTCGGCAATAGCTTCATAGGTGAAATAAGTTGTCTGAAAATACTCACCATTCTTGTATGAAATCTGCTCTGTTGGGAGTCCCTCCTTACCGTATTTGTATTCATAAGTGTTAATTAAAGAATTAACTTCGTCAAGAACTCCGTTGATATAAGTCTCCATTTTGATTGACTTGTAGCATACGACAGGCTCATAGTAATATTCATACGATGTCTTATTGTCAATTTTCATGCTAAACCCTCCTAAATCAGTAGTTGCAGAAATAACAGTCTGCGATCTATTTCCGAACTCATCAACAGAACCGGTCTGCTGCGTGACTTTTTGCCAATCGTCGTCCACCCAGACATAAGTCACCGATTCCAGAATACAGAAACCCTCGGCATATCGTTCAACCACGATGAGAGTTTTCTTCTCCATTTCTCCAGTTTCCTCATTACGTTCATATCCCTCAAAACGACAAGGGCGCTGATAGAAGTCGAAATCGCTTTGATTGGTAAAACCAAGCATCGTCCAATCGCCTTCCATCATCTCATAGTGTTCAATACGAATAGGCTGGTTCATATCGTTGTAACAAGTCACATCCATCGATTGTGTGGTAGAGTTGTTCTCTGGATATCCTGGGACATTTAAACCAACTACAGATGTAGTATATATTGTATCTTCTCTACCTTTTTCGTCGTATTTAGTTTGAACGGTTTCTGAAACTGAGCCGTCAGCCTTCACCGTTTTCTTAAAGACTTCTCTGTAGGCAGAATTACCTTCTGCGTGAAGAGACATGAGCGAAGAAACCGCGAATACAAAAAGAGTAAATAATTTTTTCATAAGCAATAATAACGCAACTTTGAAAAATATGAAACCCGACAAAAAAGACAGTCAGGGATTGTCTTACCATCTTCATCCCAGTGTTGCGATACCCGAAATGAGAAAATAAAACGAATCAAAATTACGAAGAAATGCTTCAAAAGCAAAAAAAACAAAAAAAATCCCGCAAATCATAGATTTGCGGGATTCATTCATGGCGGAGAGAGAGGGATTCGAACCCCCGGTACCTTGCAGTACGCCGGTTTTCAAGACCGGTGCAATCGACCACTCTGCCATCTCTCCAGGAGTGACTCAG
>JAGHUM010000088.1 GCA_018064855.1 Candidatus Physcocola equi | reverse complement strand
TGTTAATTCTTTGTATCCAAAATCGTTATCAGGCATTGGATAGCCAAATTCCCTACATTGGTCTATCAGAAAATACGCTGAATCGAGAATCTCTTATTTTCAAACTCTACAACTCTTGCGATCAGTACTTTCCATTCTGTAATCAATCGTAATATATTCTTGTCCAATGTTTCTTCTTCGACATAAATTGTATTACATCCCACATCTCTCATTAGACAATATTTTAGTAAAACATCAACCTGATATTTACTCCAATTACCTGAAATTTGTACTATTTTTTCATTTATTCTAAACCTAAAGCTTTTAATGTTTCTGGATAATCTTTATAGATTTCTCTTGCAGCATCTAATACCTGATCTTTTGTTACATTATCAGTTCTCAAACTTGCATTGGTTCCCCTATAATCAATAAATTTTCGTAAACATCTATTTTATTACAAATATAGCCTAAAAACTAAACCATGCGAAATCGGTTATTGGCACATTTTCTTTTCGCTTGCCATATTTTCTAAATTTTATGTTCGCGACAAAGATAAGGGGCAAGTCGAGTTTTGCATTGGATGCTTAATGTAATCATCTAGTCTTTCTTCTCTTTCAACACAAGCTTGAAAGTTTTTCCGTCTGCCGACATCGTGAAGGGACATCTCAAAATATAATTCATGTGTCCAAAGCAAAAATAGAACATTTTGTCTTCAATCCAATAGGTCCACTTCGCATCTTTTATCAACGCGCCATTCGTCAAATCGGCATTTCTGGCAGAAAAGTTTTTGCAAAAATTTATGGTTTTTGCAATATTGCCTTTTGCATCGAAAAGAGCGATGATTGTGTCGTTTTCTTTCTTTAAATCAAAAATAAGTTGTCGTTCTTCAAAATGGTATTTTATGTGAAGATCCAACACATAAAGCGTTGTATCGTCCATCACATCGAAACGTAGTTCGGGGGCGCAGAAAGCACGTTCCAAGTCTTCCATATCGTTTTTGTGTTTTTTCTCCATTCGTTCCCAAACTTTTAACGCCTTTTTATCGTTGGTCTTACCCAATTTGATTCGGCAAATGGTAACATTTGAAATGTCCCACTCTGCATTTTCTTCATCGTGCCAGGTAATTTCAGTCTCCACAAAGTTGATTCCAACGTTGAAAAGCAAGAGTTGTTTGTGGTAATCTGCAGTATTCTTGTCTTCTGCAGTATTCAAAATTCCATATTCAAGTCCCGCCCAACTTGTTCCATTCAATCGATTATCAGAACGTTGACCGAGAGTATAACCCCAAGCATTAAAATGGATGAAAGCAAATGCAAAAAGAAAGAGTTTCTTTATCATATTTTCCAAAACAAAATAATACGTTTATTATCAAAAAGTCGAAAGTTTTTTTTCTAATACTCAGCCACTACTATCACACGAGAAGTTGCAAAAGGTATTTTTTCCACTTTATTATGACAGAAAAAACGTCCTAAAAACTGACCTGCATAAGAATAAATAGAAATCCATTTCCCCGATGCGTTATAAACCGTCCAATGACCATCGGCATAAGAGAAAGAAGCACGCTTATCTGAAATGACATTCAATGACGCACTAGGTGCACCTTGGATGATTTCAGAGGCATAGTAAGCCACATAGCCATAATCGGTGGAGCCCAACGTCACAAGCAGTTTACTGTCGTTTTTCACCACGTCCAGGCTTACACATTCTTTGAATGCCTGCTCGCCGATGAAGGTCAACGTGCTTGGCAACTGCACCCCCATAATAGTCTGACAATTATAAAACGCCATTTTCCCAATGTATTCCAATCCTTCATGAAACAAAGGATAAGCCAAATTTGAGCAGTCGGCAAAAGCAGCTGCTTTTATGCTTCTCACACTTTCCGGAAAAGAAACGATGGAAAGGGAAGAGCATTTGGAGAAAGCATATTCGCCAATGGTTTCCACCTTGTCGCCCATGAATATCTCTTGCAGGTTCGCGCAATTGTTGAAAGCGCCATCAGAGATAGTCGTCACATCAGACGGCAATGAAATGGTTGTAAGGTTGACACAATTCTGGAAAGCACCACTTGGGATTTCAATAATTCCGTCCAAAAGGGTAATGTCTCCGCTTATGTTTCTTGGCACAAAAAAGATGGATAGCGGACTGCGCTGATAAAGAACGCCATTTTGACTGACAAACACCGGATTATCTTCCGCGTTTATCGACTCCAACCCGTTGCAAAGCGTAAATGCGCCTGAGCCAATTGTCTTAAGCGACGAAGGCAAAACCAAAGACTGTAGATACCTGCTTCCTGCAAAAGCATCGGCACCAATGGCGGACACCAAGTATGATTTTTCACCATACGATATTTGAGACGGCACAATCAAATCTCCGACATACAGATCTTCTGGGGAGAAATACATCCAGCCATCCTCATCATCACCTCGGAAAGTCACTTCCGCAGAGCCATCGACCTTCAAGTTGTAGAAGATTCCGTCTATCTCAACTTTCTCCGCCCATGAAGAGAGAGAAAACAGCAGCGAGAAAAGCAAAGACATCCCTCTGCCAATAGTATTCAAATAATGTATTTTCATGTCACACTATACAATAAAAAAACACTTGACTCTTGGCCTTTAGCACATAAAAAAATCAAACTATTTATTTACACATGTTTTACAATCGTTGAAAAACAAGTCATAAAAGCTTGCATCTGCATAGAAAGAATCGCCATCACCAGAAAATTATACGAAGTCATGATCTTTCACAAAATTTTTCCATTTCTCGGATGGCATAAAACATATAAGTACATTGCATAGGTTTACTCCCCACAACATGACGTAGCCGGCCACTGGTTTTGCCTTACATTTATGTTGATTTACAGCAAAGGAATAATTTGCAATAGAGGCACACATCTGGGCATATCCAACACAATTAGCCTTTCCGTTTCTCAGATTGTTTGTCGAAGAAAAAGAAAGCATTTCAGAAGTTTTAGTCAGACTATACTTGTAAATTTCATGACAAGTAAATCCCTTAGTTTCTTTTTGAATATCATTTTTTAGGTCTGATGTCAGTTCATAGTTGACACTACGATCTTTTAGTTTTCTTAATGAAATAGATGCCCAAGCCCCCAAAAAGAAGACAAACACCAAAGAAAACAAAATGATTTTTTTCTTCCGCTTCTCCACAGAAAAAATTATTTTTTGTCATTTGTGTCTTTACCTTGATTGTCCTCTTTTTTCGCTTGTGCGTCCAAAAGCCTTTTCTTTCTCAAGAGAGCAGCATATTTCATCGAACGTTCCCAATCAGCCTTTTCAGCTTGGTATTGTTCATATCTGCGTTCCAAATAGTTGTCTGCCATGATCAAGTAAAATAATAAGTAAGAGACTTCAACATTTCAACGATGATCACCCAATCTCGGAAAGCAAGTCTTCGTCTGAGCGATCTTCTTCCACCACGAGGTTGTTGACAACAAGATCGAGACGCTCTGGGGTGTTGTTTCCCATGTAGAAACGAAGCAAGCCGAAGACAGCGTCGTCTTTGCGAAGTTGCACCTGGTCGAGTCGCATGGTCTCACCAATAAAGCCTTTGAACTCATCGGAAGAGATTTCGCCAAGACCTTTGAATCGAGTGATTTCAAGATTCTTATTGTTCACCCCAATCGTTTGAATGGCCTGAATACGCTCCTCATCGCTGTAACAGTAGAACGTCTGTTTCTTGTCGCGTACACGGAAGAGCGGAGTCTGCAAAATGTAAATATGCCCCTTTCGCACCAATTCGGGGAAGAACTGGAGGAAGAACGTGAGCAACAACAGACGGATGTGCATACCATCGACATCGGCATCGGTTGCGATAATGACCTTATTGTAACGCAGGTTTTCCAATCCATCCTCAATATTGAGCGCCGCCTGGAGCGTATTGAACTCCTCGTTTTTGTAAACAAGATCGCGCTTGTGTCCGAAACTGTTGTATGGCTTACCACGCAAACTAAACACAGCCTGCGTCATCACATCGCGACATTTGGTGATAGAGCCACTGGCAGAAAGACCCTCGGTGAGGAAGATGCAGGAATCTTCACGTAAATCGCCCTCATCCTCCATTTCCTTTCCTTTTTTGGTCGGGTTTTTCGGGATGCGTTTCGGGTCGTTGAAATGGATGCGGCAATCGCGCAACTTATCGTTGTGAATGCTGATTCTTTTTGCCGCCGCCTTCGATTTTTTTGTTACGTTTTCAAACTCCTTGCGCTTCGCCTCGGAATCTTGAATCTTGTGCAACAAAATTTCGGCAGTTTCGGGATTCTTGTGGAGGAATTTGTTGAGTTCCGATTTCACGAAATCAGAGACAAACTTCTTCACTGTGATTTTCTTATCGGGGTCCTGCTCGTTATCATCGCAGTAGATGGAGCCAAGTTTGGTCTTAGTCTGGCTTTCAAAAACCGGAGTGGCGATGCCGACTGCAATAGCCGCCACAACACCGGAACGAATATCGTTTAGTTCCATGTTTTTCCCATAGAACTCCTTGATGGCGCTACCAATAGACTCGCGGAAAGCAGCCTGATGAGTGCCACCGTCGCGGGTATGCTGACCATTGACAAAAGAAGAAAACGACTCGCCATATTGCTGATTGCAATGGGTGATGACGACTTCGATGTCGGTCGTTTTCAGATGAATGATCGGATATATATTGGGTTCTACAAGTTCAGAATTGAGCAAATCGAGCAAACCGTTTTTCGAGAAATATTTCTTTCCTTGGTAGAAAATAGCAAGTCCGACATTGAGATACGAAAAATTTCGCACCATTTGTTCCACATAGTCGTCACGGAACTGATAGTTCACAAAAAGTTTCTGACAATCGTCTGGCGTAAACTCGATGGTGGTGCCATTGGGCAATTTTTCCGCATTCGGCACGATGCCCGAATCGTTTACCAGATTGCCTTGAAAGAACTCGGCACGTCGCATCACGCCATCGCGCACACTTTGGGCGACGAATTTGGTGGAGAGCGCGCAAGTCGCCTTCATACCCACACCGTTGAGGCCGACCGATTTCTTGTAGGAATTGTCGTTGAACTTACCAGACGTATTGATGATGGAAACCGCATCAATCATCTTTTCGAGAGGGATGCCGCGACCATAGTCGCGCACCTTGATTGTGCGTTCCTCACGCGTAATTTCAATCTGTTTACCATATCCGGCGCGAAACTCGTCGATAGAGTTGTCGAGCACTTCCTTGAGCAAGACGTAGATACCATCGTCGGAGTGACTACCGTCTCCCAATTTACCAATATACATACCAGGACGCAAGCGAATATGTTCGAGGCCTTGCACAGTCTGGATACTGTCGGCACCATATTCGTCCACTTGGACATTTGCATTAGGGTGTAATTGACTTTCAAACAAATCTGTATCTTTATCGCTCATTTCAATCCGAGTTAATAGTTATATAAATATTTATACCTTTCTACAAAATTGCAATTTTTTCCCAACATTTCAAAATGAAAGCCGGCAAAGTCCGGTCTGTCATGTGTTTCATTTTTGACTCTCCGCAACGACAGGACGGACACTATAGCCGAAAAAACGTCCGCCTAATCTTTCCGATTCACTACGGTTAAACAACAAGAACCCAGCATCGTAACAATAATCATAATTCACGGAACGAGACCAAAACGCGCAAACAAGGCTTTTGTCGTAAACATTGCCATTGTAGCAATAGCCTGCTGCTGGAAGGAATATATTGTTTCCATTTTCCTTGCTGACGCCTATGACACCAGCAACACCAGTGCCGAGAAAATCGTCGGTCCATTCCCAATCGCAACCATCATAAAGTTCATCTTGCTGATCCACAGTTGGCATTTTCCATTCTTTTCCCCAATTCACGAGTGCTGCATCGTCGTTAGATTCCAAATCAAAGAGAAAGTCAACCCTTCCGAACATGGAATTATTGCCGTATCTCAACAGCCAGATACCATTAGCCGGTCCGTCAGCCTCCTCAGCCCAATAATAAGTACCCCAGTTGTAGAACTTTTTTGGTTCCACCTCTCCCCATGCGAAATAGTCGCCATAAAACCAAGCAAAGTTCGCGCCCACATTACAGATAGCCCACTTAGTGCCGCTTGGCAAACCCAAGTCCACATAGGAGTGATTCCCAATAGTGCCACTCACGCTGATTAATGTGCCAGTAAGGGAATCTGGCTGAGGTTCCTTAAGACCACGGAAATCATGTTCTTGTTTATCGCAATTCGGCAAAACAAGTATAGCCATCAAAGGCAACAACAAAGAAAAAAATCTTTTCATCATATCGTTAATAAAATCAAATTTCCACTACAGCATCGGGTTTGATGAAAGGAGTGGCCACGGTGAGCAACCCACCCAAACGCACAACAACGCAACGATTGGAACGAACACGCACATATTCGCCCTCCACGCCAAAGAAAGGTCCGTCTGCTGCCACGCGGACTTTTGGTCCATGTTTTACATTGACCTCACGCGCCGGATCGAGATACTCAATTCCCTTCTCAAACTGCTCTGCCACTTTCATGAAATGAGAAAACAACTCATCGGAGAACCAGCGTGGTTTTCCGGTTTCCGCATCCATAGCGAACTTCAAACGGTCTTTCTCGCCAATCTCCTCACGCTTAAACTTAAGCAAATCGTCCATCGTGCCACGCACGAAAACATAACCAGGTAGAGCAGGCACAGACTTCGTTTTACCATCTTCGTCGGTCACAATACGCATCGGATAAAAATGACGCAAAGCATTGGCGTTTAAAGCCAAACGAATTTTGGGCCAGTTGGAGGCAGAAAAACGCAAAACAAGCCAACCTGAAGAAGCAATATTTTCCATAAAACCAGAAGTCTATTTTTTTAACAAAGGTATATAAAATAAGTAAAATACACGCACTACCACAAAAAAACATTATATTTGCATTCTAAAATAAATTAAATTAGTGTAAAAACGGGCAAAAATAACCAAAGAGATGGCAAAGGAAGAAGAAACATACCAACAAGCGCCTACACTGGGGTTCAGAATCTTCAGAGGGTATGTGCGTCTTTACCATAAAATGGTGTTTTTCAGTAAATGCTTCTCAGAAGGGAAAGAGAACATCCCATCGGACGGCACTCCCACCCTATTTGTAAGTTGCCACCAGAACTCGCTGATAGACCCTATCGCCATCATCATGGACATGTGTCCGCGCCGCATGGGCGTTTTCATCAGAGGAGACGTATTCCTCAAAAGTCCATTGTTTTTCAAAATCTTACGTTGGCTGGGCGGGTTGCCTGCCTTTCGCTTGAACGTAGATGGAGAAGATATGATAGCCCAAAACAAGAAATGGTTTGGGATAGCCGGCGACGAACTCATGAAAGGCCGCTCCACACTGATTTTTCCGGAAGGCACGCACCAAGACAAACATTGGTTGGGCGATTTCTCCCTCGGATACCTTCAGTTGCTGTTTGAGACAGCAGAGCGAAATAACTTTGAGAAAGACATTCTCATTCTGCCCATAGGCCACCACTACAACAACTATTACGACCTGCGTATGGAGATGGACATCATTTACGGCAAACCCATCTCGCTTCAACCGTTTTACGAGTTGTACAAGACAAAGCCACGCACAGCAAAACGCGAGGCCAACAAACTGGTACGCGAAAAAATAAGTGAGTTGATGCTCGATGTGAAAGACAAAGAGCACTACGATGCCATTGCCGCTGTACGCAAAATTTACGGCAGACAGCAAACCATAGCTGAAGGGGGAAATCCAAATCACCTGCCAACCCAATTAAAGACAGACAAAAAGATTGTTGAGAAGTTGGCACTTGCCGCAGAGAACAATGAACAAGCCGTTTTGCAAATCTACGAAACCGCACTTTCGATCAGCGAAGCGGAAGAACGTGAAAAACTGAACGACTTGGACTTTGAAGAAAAGACCAGCATGGGAGGCTCCATAGCACATGGATTGCTCTTATTGCTCTTTTTCCCTGTTTACGTTGTCACATTGTGGCCATATCTCATCATCGACAAACTGCCCAAATGGATTTTGGGAGATGTAGCAGATATGATGAAAAGCACCATCGCATACGGAGCGGCTGTATTGCTCACTCTGCCCATCACATTCCTCATCACGTTTATCACGACATGGTGCGTTGGTGGGAATGTGCTGATTGCACTGGCCTACACCGCAGCGCTTTACCCATTAGGGGCTTTCTACTACGCCTACAAGAACCAAACGAAACGATGGGTTGAAAAATGGCGTTACTGCTTCGGTGCGCCTAAAAAGACACGAATAAGCATCAAGCAAAAGAGAAAGAATCTCATTGAAAAACTCAGCCTGTTGCTTAGCAAAAACGAAAACAAATAAGAATAAACTATACAAAAAACAAACCTCATATATGGAAAGAAGAGTTGTGATTACCGGCATGGGCATCTACTCATGTCTCGGCAAGAACTTGGATGAAGTGAAACAGTCGCTTTGGGACGGAAAGTCGGGTATTATCTTTGACCCAGTCCGCAAAGAGATGGGATTTCGTTCGGCCCTCACAGGTTATGTTGACATTCCAGACCTCAAAAAAGAACTCAGCCGCAACCAGCGTGTATATATGCCAGAGCAGGCTAAATACGCTTATGTTGCAACCGCAGAAGCACTGAAGAACGCCGGGTTGTCTTTAGACTACCTTGAAAGCCACGAAGTAGGTTTGCTCTATGGTAACGACAGCAGTGCAGAGCCTGTAGTGAACAGCGTTGACAAGATGCGTGAGAAAAAAGACACCACCCTCATAGGTTCGGGAGGCATTTTCCAGTCGATGAACTCAACCAACACCATGAACCTTTCTTGCGTGTTCAAGCTCAAAGGCATCAACCTCACCGTATCGGGAGCATGTGCCAGCGGCTCACACGCCATCGGTCTGGGATCCCTCCTCATCAAATGGGGACTGCAAGACATCGTAGTTTGTGGCGGTTCACAAGAAATCAATCCATACAGTGTTTGCAGTTTCGATGGTATCAGCGCATTCTCTATGCGTGAAAGCGATCCTGCAAAGGCCTCTCGTCCGTTCGACAGAGACCGCGACGGTCTCGTACCAAGCGGAGGCGGCGCAACAGTTGTGATCGAAAGCCTTGAAAGCGCAAAAAAACGTGGCGCGCACATCATCGCAGAAGTCATCGGTTACGGTTTCAGCTCCAACGGAGACCACATCTCCGTTCCAAACGTAGATGGTCCTCGCCGTTCACTTGAAATGGCTATCCGTGAGGCAGGAATCGACAAACGACAGATCGGATATGTGAACGCACACGCCACCTCAACCCACGTTGGCGACCAAAATGAAGCAAAAGCAATAGCGGCAGTATTTGACGACTACAAGCCAGAAGTGACTTCCACTAAATCTCAGACCGGACACGAAATGTGGATGGCAGGAGCCAGTGAAGTGATCTACTCTACCCTTATGATGCACAACGACTTCATCGCCGCCAACATCAACTTTGAGAACCCTGACGAAGACAGCGCAAAACTCAACATACCAGCCAAGCGCATCGACAAGAAGTTTGACACCTTCCTCAGCAACTCATTCGGCTTTGGCGGTACCAACTCAACATTGATCGTAACAAAATTTGTGGAATAACAACCAATAGTAAAACAAAACAGATAAACCCTAATAATTATGTCTAAAGAAGAAATAATCGAGCGCGTAGTAGCGCTTTTGTCGGAAGAATTTGAAGTAGAAGCTGATGTAATCACCCCTGAAGCAAACATCAAGAAAACACTTGAACTTGACAGTCTCAGTTTGGTTGACCTCGTTGCCGCCATCGACGGAGAATTTGGCATCAAGACCAATGGTCAGGAAATGAATCAGGTTCAGACTTTTGCCGAGCTCTACGACTTCATTGAGAAAAAGCAGGCTTAATCTCACAGCCCCTACCATTAATAATTTAATGAGGTCACATTAAACCAACAACTAATGATACAGGGCGAAGCAATTAAAGAACTCATCCCCCAGCGCGAGCCAGTCATGATGATCGACACCTTCTATGGCGCTACTGCAACAGAAGGAAAGTCGGGACTCACCGTGACGTCTTCCAACGTGTTTTGCGAAAACGGGAAGTTGCGAGAGATGGGCATTATTGAGCATATAGCACAAACATCGGCTGCTTTCAACGGAGTCAAAAACAAACAGGCAAACGGTGAAGACAGCGCACCTAAATTGGGCTATATCGGCGAAATCAAGAAATGCCAGATCACGCGTCTGCCAAAAGTGGGCGAACGCATGGAAACCCAAGTGGTAGTAACCGCAGAGGCATTGAACGTCACGCTGATGGAAGCAACAACCAACATTGGCGCAGAAACCATAGCCACCTGTCAAATCAAATTATTTGAGGAGGAGTAATCATGCTGAAAGACGAGTTTTTCAAGATAACAGGCTCCGCAAAGAATGAAAGCGGAGTTGTCACATACAGCGTGACACTCAACCCCAACCATCCCATTTTTTCCGGCCATTTTCCTGGCAATCCCATTTCACCGGGCGTCTGCAATATCGGCATGATCAAAGCCTGCGCGGAACACGAGTTGGGATACGGGCTTCTTTTAGGGAACATCAAGCAATGCAAATTCAAGCATCTGATAACCCCAACAGAGCATCCGGACCTCGATATCGTTTTAGACATGGAGGAAATGGAAAACGGCAACGTTAAACTCAACGCAAAAATCACTAAAGGCGACATTGTTTTCATGGAGTTGAAGGGAGAGGCAAGTTGTGAGTCATGAGCGATGAGTTGTGAGTTATCAGCGATGAGATAAAGAGCACGAGACTATTTAATGACGAAAAAGCGACATGAGGATACTCTATTTGGAAATAACACCGGAAGGGCACAAATCGTCTAATGGCTACAGCATACTAAAGATGCTTATGCCTGAAGCCGAGATTGTGATACCCGAACTGCCAGAAGACCCCATGGATGCCCTATCTGTGCTCAAACTCAAAGCCAACAAAATCAACCCCGACCTCGCCATCGGCGTCGGATTAGGGGGCACAATGGTCCAGCACCTCTACGGCACTTATCGCATATTGGTAAATCCGATATACACGTTGTCGAGAAACATTGGCACCCTCAGTATCAGATTGCCAAACGGAGAGAAGAAACACACATTGTTTTCACCTCAACAACAGGCTGTTATGAGTTTGTTGCTAAAAAAGCAATTCATCTACACTCCTTACGGCGAAGAGCAATACATCTACGGGCTATTTGCCGCAAAAAACGACTATTTACGTTATTGTGAAACCTTCTTCAAGCAGCACTTCAAATACAACTTCCACTACGAAGGCGAGGAAGCGATGACAGAAGAAGACTGGGCAGAAAATGTGATGCCCATCGTGCGCATAATGGAACAACAAAAGACGCACGAGAAAAAGAAAATCTTATATATTGATCTGGACGGCACACTGGTGGACTACGAAAGCGGGAAAGAAACACTGACCGCAGACGAGCGTTCACAATATGGCGAAGACGCCTATAAAGTGCCGGGCTACTTCAGCAGGCTGAAGCCGAAGGCAAAGGCAATTGAGTCCTTTAAAATGCTGAGCAAAAAATTCGACGTGTACATCTTGTCCACTGCTCCATGGAGTAACCCTACTTCGTGGAGCGACAAGGCACGTTGGGTGAAAAAACACCTTGGAATATATGGTTACAAACGGCTTATTCTCACCCACCGAAAAGATTTAAACATCGGCGACTATCTCATTGACGATCGTCCGCACAACGGAGCCGCACAGTTTTCCGGCGTCTGGCTTCAATTTGGCAAAGCACCATTAGACAACTGGGAAAAGGCCACAGAATACATGCTAAGTGTCGGGAAAAAACAATGCAACGGCGACCGAACTTTCTGCAATATCAAAAACTATAACGACGAGCGTCCTATCTTATATGTGGATATGGACAGTGTGCTGGTCAACTTTGCAGATGGAATAGAGAATAAGATATCGGAAGAAGAACGCGAGAAGTATAAAGACCATTACGACGACGTGCCCGACTTTTTCGCCCGTCTGGAGCCCATAGAGCACGCAGTAGAGGCTTTCAACAAACTGTCTGAGGAATACAACACATTCCTTTTGTCCACCGCCCCATGGGACAATGATCTGGCATGGACCCACAAAATGGAATGGGTGATGAAATATCTGGGTGCCAAAGCCAAAAAACGTCTGATACTAAGCCACCACAAAAACCTGAACCGTGGCTGCATCCTCATTGACGACAGCAGCCGAAACGGAGTGAAAGAATTTGGAGGAAAATGGTTTCAATTTGGCAAACCACCTTACGAAAACTGGGAAAAGATGCTGGCGGTGCTCAACATGAAACTCGACAAGACCGGCACTGCAGACAAAGAAAGATAGTGTCTAAAAGACTGTAATAGTAAAAGAGATAAAGACTAAGGGGAAAGCCCGCCATTCTTACAGCAAACGGCGCGCTTTCACTTCAAGATATTTATTGATAACATTCGCATTAAGCGATAAAGGAGAGGTGAGAATTGAAAGAATTCCCGCCTTGCGTAGTTCCGCCACAATCATTTTCTGCTCAAGCAGATAGTTTTGAGCAAGCACCTGCACCACAACCTGTGAGTCCTCGGTCGGATTTTCATTGGCAAGGGCCTCAATATCACTATCGACAAAGAAAACAGGAATCACCAAATGCGTTTTAGACATCTGCTTAATGTAGGGCAACTGACGCTGTAAAGAACGGACAGAATCGAAAGTGGAATAAATGAGCAACATACTGCGTCTTTTTACGTTCAAGCTCACATATTCCGACAATGCAGAATAATCCGCCTCGGCGAAACTGGACACCTCTGAGAAAAGAGTGTCCATGATCTTATTCATTTGTCGGGAATTTCTCTCACAAGCCACATGCGTGGTCACAGTCTTCTCAAACGAGATCAAGCCAGCACGGTCGGAGTGCGACAAAGCCAGGTGAGACAATTGCAAAGTGGAGTTGATAGCATAATCGAGAAGAGCCATTTGGTTGAAAGTATGCTGCATACCACGTCCCTTATCTATCACCATATAGATATTCTGGCACTGCTCATCTTCAAACTGGTTGACCATGAGCGTATGCTTGCGCGCGGTAGATTTCCAGTTGATCAGACGATAGTCATCGCCGGTAACATACTCGCGAATGTTCTCAAACTCACGGCTCTGACCAATCTTTCGAATTGCTTTTGTGCCAAATTCAAGATTCTTATTCCTCACAGAAAGCAGTTGCTGCTTGCGCAGAAAGAAAAAAGAAGGATAAACCTTAGCTTTGTCTGACGATGACGTTGTAAACCTTCTGGAAATGATATGCGGCCAAACCGACACATACACATGAACATCGTGAAAAGCATACACCCCACGTCTGACAGGACGCAAAGTGTAGGTCAAATCCTTAGTTTCAAAAGAATCAAAATCGCTTTTAATCAAGAAATCACGTTTTTGCAAGAAAAATGGTACCTCGTCGATGATTTCAGCCGACACAGGAATACCATACTTGCTACGCACATTCAAAACAATTTCATTGTCATCTCCGTTGGAGAACACATCGGGCAGAATACGCTTGACTTCAAAGCCGGTTTTGCCTGTAAAAAGTTGAAAAATCGAATAGAGCAATGCCAAGCCAAGAAAGGCAGTAGGAATCCAGCCCAACGTAAAAAATATACGCCAGACATTGCCCAATATAAAGACAAAAGCGCAGAAGAGCCCCGCATAAACAAAATTATGGTTGAAAAAAAACGATTTGAAGAATTTGCCCATACAGCAAAAGATATAGAAAGAAGCCGAAACCTCCTGATTAACTAATGATGACCTCTACAAAACCCACCGACAACAAATGAAACATGGCTGCCGGTTATTCTTTTAAGCGCGTTTTGTATTATTTAGGCACTTCAATCTTGTTGATGATTTCATCGACGATATGCGCAACCGTAATACCCTCCATTTCAGCCTCCGCAGTAAGAGAAACACGATGCTGAAGGACAGAAACAGCCAAAAGTTTCACATCGTCTGGAATGACGAAGGAACGTCCCTGAATCAACGCAAACGCCTTTGAGGCAGCCATCAGTGCAATAGAAGCACGAGGCGATCCTCCCACATAAAGCGCTTTGTGGCTGCGAGTCTGCTGAACGATCGCAACAATGTATTCCAAAATCTTAGGATCAACATACACATCGTGCGCCATCTTACGCAGATCCAACAATTCCGATTTAGAAAGAACCGAAGTTATGTTGGACAATTTATTGTAATCTTGTGTACCATTGTGGGCGTTGAGCACCTGCACCTCAGCCAAAGCGGAAGGATAGCCGACAGAGACCTTAAACATGAAACGGTCCATCTGCGCTTCAGGCAAACGATAGGTACCTTCCTGCTCGATTGGGTTTTGCGTAGCGACAACGGTGTAGATGTCGCCCATAGAATAACACACCCCATCGACGGTTGTCTGACGTTCTTCCATCAACTCAAACAAAGCCGATTGCGTTTTAGCAGGAGCACGGTTGATTTCATCCACGAGAATGATATCACCGAATGCAGGACCCTTGTGAAACTCAAACTGATTGGTACCCATGTTGAACACATTGGTACCGATGACGTCGCTCGGCATGATGTCTGAAGTGAACTGAATGCGCGAGAATTCAGCATCGATCAATTTAGCCAACAAACGAGCAGAGAGCGTCTTTGCCACACCAGGCACCCCCTCGATCAGCACATGTCCGTTCGCCAGAATGGCAGTAAGCAACAAATCGACCGTTTTATCCTGACCAAAGATGACCGTAGAGATGATTCGTCTCATCTCCTGGATTTTAGAATTGTAAAGATTCTGAGAAAAAGAATCGTTGTTTGAATTGATTATATCCATGATTTAAAGATTTTCAAAAATAATATATTTGTTTATTGCATATCATTTGGCGACTTACCGCCTTTGAGATAATACAATATATCATTCATTTTCAAGCAAATGTCATTAAATTCAATCTTCCCCGTTCTCCAAGATTTTTTTGAGTTTAGTCTTTCCAAGAAAGGTCTCAAATCCTCATTGGAATTGATGGACTTAGACAGCAACAAAGCATTCGCTTCCAAGGCTTCGTTATTTCCCAGTTCGATATGGAGGCGCTCCTTTATTTCGTTGTAAAAATAATTACGTTTTTTAGCGATTAGGGCGTCAAATTCAGCATGATTGAAGAACAACAGACCCACACGCTGCAAATAATCGGCCGATCGGTTAACATAACCTTGGGCGACAGGGATGACGCGCTGACGACGACGGAACAAGACAAAAGGCAGAAGGATAGTCCCCACAACAATAAGATACGGAAGAACATCAGAGAAATTGTCCATAAGTTCTCTACCCGATCGTTCATAATGAATCTCAGATGGATATATTTCTCTGTTTCCTTTGAGCCAGCCATTTTCCCAGATATTTGTATAATAATACCGTCTAAAAGGGGCGAGACGGTTTTTATCCGCCTTATGCTTCAAGCCCATTTCGTGGAGCAAAGCCATAGAAAGAGAGTTGATGTGGCCGTAATCATATTCCACTCCGTAATTGGTAAACAAATATGGAGAAGTGACGAACCCAACAGTAGCGCCATTATCAAATTGAAACATACAAGCCAAGACTCCATTGTCTGAGGTAGCCAGATACCTGAAATATTTATAATGCATCCCCGGCAGGAAATGGTTGGCCAACTCGTTCTGCAAATTATTTTTTTGGAAAGCCCTGCTGCAAAAAACCGTAGGGAAAGTATAGTCATCTTTCGTGCGGACCGGTTCATGAATTGTAGTGAGACGATACTTCGTTTTAGAATGTTTTACGAGCGTGTCCAGATTATACAAATAACCATTCATCGGCATCTCATATCCACTTTTCAGTTTAAAGCCCTCGGCGGCGAAAATTATATTTCGTTTTGCCGCCACGCATTGCTTAACAGTTTTTGGATCAATCGTCAAAGACCCTGCAGACATCAGCAAGAAATTATCCTGCGAAAAGGCAGGTTTCTGATCATTGATGCAGACTCCGACAACCTCAATACGATGATTTCCAATCAAATTTGGTTGTGCAATCGCAGGCACACTATCTTCAGAATAATCTTCTTCGGAATAATCTTCATCTTCAAAGCCCGGCAGATTGTTATCATACATCATATATTCGCATAAACGTCTAAACTGACCACTGCCAAGAGGTTCTTGAAAAAACGCATCTGCAAACGTAGGCGACCAATCCAACGCAGGACGATAATCATTTCTGCATCCGCTCATAAACAAGACCAGCAAAAATGAGGCTGAAACATAGGATAAAATCTTCTTCATAGCATCAACTTATTAGCAGTTAGACGTGAGATTTCATTGTGCGAATCCTTTGCCTGCTGAAGCATATTGGCATCGGCAATCACATCATCGAAGCGAGCCTGCAAGAAGATATTCGCCAAAGAGAAAAACACAGGGCGCACCTTATCATTAGCGATTTCGTAGTAATAATCAGTCGGGGTTTTACTATCGTCCCACTTCACCAACTGCTTTTCGTTCAATCCGTGAAGAGCCGCCAAATACACCACCCGAACCGCCTCAGAGAAGTTTCCTTTTTTAGAAAGCATTTCCAATTCGCTCAAGAAATCGTGGTTATAAATCGTGTGTGAAATAGGCATATCCAACTCGTCACCCCCCAATTCATCAGAAGAACGTTCTTTTGAGAAATATCTTATCAGCGAAAAGACCAAAATAAAAATCAAGATAACGATAATCATCGGCACCACAATATCCAAAACATCTTTGACGCGTTTCCAATTAAAACTTGAAGACGAAGAAGATTTCGTATTATCCACCGGTTTGGGACGTTCAAAAGACTCAAGATTATTGAAAGTTGGAGACTCATAAGATTCTTGCCTTACAAAACTCTGAGCATCTTCTGAAAAAGCCGGATCATAGAATTCATCGGCACGAACCTGATTCCCCCCTAAAAAGAAAGAGAGGAAACAGCATACCAAAAGTCCATAAAACCTTCTTATGATATTATTCAAAAACACATTCATTACCACCCTATTTTATTTTCCAACTGGTCCCCTTTGTTCTTCCACACCTTGTAAGGCAAATAGATGTAGTAAGAAAAGATGAAACCAAAAGAGCCAAAAATGATAAACAATTTCACGATGAGAGGCCACTGAACCTGCCGAGTCACAAAGCCTTCAAAAAAAGCAGCCACCACAAAAAGCGGTATGGTGGTACAAAGAATGCGCACAGCCCCCTGAGCCGATGTTTTAAACGCATCGAGGCGCTTATGCGTACCCGGAAACACCCATCCCATTGCAAGCGTGAAACCAGCACCAGCAGCAATAACCAACGAGGAGATTTCAAAAGCACCATGAATCCAAATGGCGGTCATCGACTGAAGGCCTGCATCATGCAAGAAAAAAAGCGTCTGGAATTCACCCAGCATCACCCCATTATACTGCATAAAATAGAGCGGCCCCAGGAAAGGGATGATGCCAGCTCCAAACATACGCAACGTGACCAAAATGTTGTTTATGGCAATACGTTCAAAAGAATAAAGCATTTCATCACCAGAATACACCCCCGTAGGTTCACCGTTTGCAATGTTATCTAAAGTCATCGAAACATACCAGTCTCCCATCACCCTTCGGATGTTATCCTCACTCTGGATGGCCAATATCACGCCCACCAGAACGAAAAAAATGAAGAGAGCCAAAGCCGCCAAAAGCGACTTACGATAATGAACGATGACAGCCGGCACATCATTGAACATCAGTTTCTGCAAAGATTTTAGCGTAAAGCCTTTGGGAACGTATATCATTTCATGCAGGCTGCGCGCCAAATCGTTGAGATAGTCGATGACACGTGATTCGGGATATTGCGTTTGGGCATACGACAAATCGGCAAGAATGTCTTTGTAAGCATCAGCCAATTCGTTAACAGGAATAACATTGTAGTTTAACCGCAGTCTTTCCCAACGCTTTATGTTATTGCGAATAAAAGTAGATTCTTTCAAGATTTGATTATTTAGTACAATATAAAAATCTATACCTGACAAAAATAACAAAAAAAACTAAAAAATCAACAAAATAAATTATCTTTGTACAATAACCTCAAACACATATTGGTAAATATGGCAGCGAAAACAATAGACATCCTAACAGGAGAATATGTAAATCTCAATTACGAAGAAGCATCCGGAATCAGACGCATAGCAGCATGTCTGCTGGACTGGTTTATCATATATTTTTCAATGGGTGTTCTTATATTATATACTGATGTATTTATATTTAAACATCTTCCAGAATTTATCTTTGTGATAATACTTATCGCACCCAACCTAATCATAGAACTGATCACCCACGGAAAGACCATTGGGAAAATGCTGCTGGGCATCCGCGTCATCAACGACAAATGCGAATCTCCAGACTTTTATCAGTTGTTTTTACGTTGGTTGATTTTCCCCATTGACTTTTTCTTTGTCATCGGCACCATATTTATGTTTGCAAAGGGCCAAAGATTGGGCGACATGGCAGGAGGTTGCCGCGTTGTATATAAGCAATCGCACGAGCGACGAGCTGTGGATATAAGCGAAGAATTTAAGTTCGCACTGAAAAAAAACTACACGGTAAAATACAACAACGCCAACCAATTGAGTGCAGGGGAAATAGCATCTATCAACAAAGTGCTTCACTATAAAGGTTTTTCACACCGGAGAACCCCAGTAGCAGACAAGGTTCGTGAAAAATTACAAATCAAAGAAAAAGCATCATTCTTGGGAGGAACGTCCGACCAATCCTTTTTGCAACAAGTGGTCAACGACTACTATTATCTCAATCAATTTTATTTACAATAATGCGTCACCTATCCAGATTATTCTATACCTCCCTGCACTATTTTTCAGTTATTTTCAGGGAAAAATACGCCAACTTCAAAGGACGAGCACGGCGTGAGGAGTATGCGTTTCATTTCATCAACATCATTATACTGCTTTTGATCGGCAGTTTTCTTGCCATAGTTACAACAATAGGTATTGGATTAATATTTTGGTACTTTTTTAATCCAAATTTCATTTTCACAGCACTATTGGCAACACTGTTGATACCGACCATAGCAGTGGGCACACGCCGGTTACACGACACTGGCAGAAGCGGCTGGTGGCAGTTGCTTGCCCTTACAGGTATTGGAATCATTCCTTTGCTGATTTGGTTATGCACAAAGGGCGACAAAGGAGAAAACAAATACGGGGAAGATCCCAAAACAACGACAGATTTCGATTTTTAGTTTTGAGCAGCCCCTCCCAAATCCCCCATTAAAGGGAAGATTTGGAAGATGTGCTCGAAGCGGATTTTTTCTTATTCCGACTTCTGATAGTAGGTTTTTACTAAGCGACAGTCATACTCCGACTTTATGATGTTTCGGGTACGGCAGTTACCTTCATAAGAGTAAGTAAATTCAGACTTTTTTGTTGATCCGGAATAATTTATTTCCTTTGTCAGTCTGCCCATCTCATCGTATTCGTAAACGTTTTTGAAAGTCAAATCATAACCATCGTTGCTGTTTTTAGAATAGTTACAACACAAAACCAATAAAGTTTTGCCTGCAATTTCTTTGTATTCTTTGCGTTGGTAACCGTTACAAAGGTTGCTGAATTTATGTTCCTTACCTTCGTCTTCCCATTTGACTGCCAGTTCGAAATCTTTTGTCAATGTATCATACTTACATTGTTTGTCAGCAAAATATACTTCAGTCTTTTCCAAATAATATTCGTCATAGCCCTCAGTAATATTGATTCCTTCAGAAATACGGACATTATCTTTATAAGTGAATTCGTTAGAGGTTCCATGCGTGTTTCCTGAATTGATGCAATCATTCAATGAGATTAGACGTCCCTGCTTATCGTATGTGAAAGTTGTTTGACCATTCATATCTCCCTCGGAGGTCTTTTTCACGAGATTATCATTTTCATCATACTCATAAGTTTCAGTCCCGACAACTTTTCCTTCAGTATAATAAACCTCTTTCATCAGCAACCCTTTGCTGTTGTAAATGTTTTTCAAAGAAGTGTCTCCGTCTTGAATCTCCAACAAAGGCATATTCCAATTCACGTTGAGAACTGAAGATTCTGCAGCCTTTCCTTTGTTGTCTGACGAGTCGATAGTCTGCATTTGCATCGAGGTGTCGGCCGAATTGGAATTAGATTCTGGCGTTGGATTATTCTTGCAGGATACGCACAAACCTGCAACGACAAAAATCGGAAATAATTTTTTCATGACTTATAAATAAAAAAAATAGACAGCAAATTAGAAAATAATGTCCTCAATTTCATTATCTGACTTTGTTTGGATCTGAGATTCAGATTTACCAGACAATGCGCAGTAAAACTCAGCGTTAGTAGTTGCGATATAGGGGATTAAAAAGAACACACCGATAAAAAGAGTGAATGGCAGCAATAAAGCCCACCCCATGAAAGAGAGATTGAGTTTGAAAAGATCAAATTTATGTCCGTCCATCATCTCCTGGCTCTTCTTGATTGCATCCTTCACACTTGTCTCAGGTTCATCGACTACAATGAAGCCCGTCATAGAATAAGACAAGAATTTATAAGCGGTCATCACAAAAACTCCTATATACGAAACCATTAGAAGCAGCGCCAAGGGTGAATTGAAAATATTCCAATGCTGACCTAAAAAAACTAATAAAATGCAAACGGCAATAAACGGCGCAGCCCACATTAACGCATAAAAACCGGGCAAAAAGACAGCCGCGAAATGTCTTCCAAATTTATTGAAAGCATTAAACATGGTAGAGACAGAAACATACTCACCACGCACTACCCCCAAGAATACCAGGTAAGTAAATCCAAAACTCAAAGGGAGAACAGCGAACTGTAAGATAACTCCAACAAATGGAACACTGGCAACTAAAAGATACACTAAAAAAAACACAAAAGTAATCAAGGCCATACTCAACCACTGCCCGCGCAGTTTATCATAAGCCATTTGCTTTAGGCTCCAGATTGAAAAAAGATTGTTATTCATAAAAAAAGTTTAAAAGTTTAACCGATTAAAAGTATAATGGGTTAATGTTTAAAGTCTAACCGATTAGAAGTATGCATTAAAAAAGTGACTGCTTGAATAGTCTTAAAAAAACAAACAGTCACTTTATAAAGTCAGCAAAGAAAGATTTACACTTCCTTACCCGCCATTACAGATTCATAATAAGCCACATAATCGTCTTTCTGAGGGCTATCCATCCAAGCCATTGCAGAACGAGGGTGGTCGTTTTGAGAACCAGTGATCATGTAAGGCATGAAGTAACCCCAATCGATTTCCTTTTGGAGCGGCTTAACATGTTCCTGGATGACACGAAGGATTGGTTTCAACTTGTATTTTGGATTCTTCAAGAAAGAGATCAACAACTCCATAGGGCAGTTGCCCGCACCACGACCAATGCCAAGCATGGTAGCGTCGAGCATATTGGCACCGCTGATGATACATTCGATGGTATTGGCGAAAGCCAATTGCTGGTTGTTGTGACCGTGGAAACCGATGGTCTTGCCAGGGAGGGCGTCGATGTATTTTTTTACCAACCCGTGAATATCTTCAGAATAAAGACTGCCAAAACTGTCCACCAAATAGAAAGTGCCAACGCGCGACTTAGCAACATCGTCGAGCACTTCGTTCAAGCGGCGTTCAGCCACCTTCGAAACAGCCATGAGGTTGATAGTTGCTTCATAGCCCTTATCCATAACGTGGTGAGCCAATTCGATGGCCTTGTCGATTTGGTAATCGTAACAAGCCACACGGAAAAGGTCGATAACGCTTTCCGATTTTGGACGAATATCATCGAACTTGATACGACCTATATCGGCCATAACAGAGAGTTTTGTATTCGTTTTATTTTCGCCAACGATTTCGCGAAGTTCATCTTCCGCGCAGAACTTCCAAGGTCCGTACACATCGCGTGGGAACTGGTCCTCGCTACTGATGTAACCGATTTCCATATAGTCAACTCCCGCTTCAACGCAAGAATTGTAAACACCCTTCACGAAATCCTTGCTAAACTGCCATTTATTCATCAACCCTCCATCGCGGACGGTGCAGTCTAAAACTTTAATTTCTTTTCTGAACATATTGATTGTGAGATATTATAAATTCATGATTTTTTTCTCCTCGCTGATGAAGTACTGAATCAGTTTGGCATAAATTTCCTCGATGACATCGGGGTCGAGACCACGTTCCTGCGCCCATTGGCGTCTTTTTTCAAGAACAGCTTTCTTTCGGTCGGAAGCCTCAATACCATCGGCTGTTTTTTCCTTATATTTGACCACTTCCTTTACATATTGGAAACGCTCGCTGAGCAATGTAACAATCACATTGTCAATATTGTCAATTTCATCACGAACCTCAGCAATATTTTTGCATTCCGAAGGTTTTCTGTTGGTGACGCTTGTGTTCAAAGTAATAAAGTATTTTGTTAAATAAAAAAGTCGTGTGCGAATTTACTATTTTTTTCGCAATTTTTGACACAAAAAGAGCCACGTTTGCTATCAAACGACTGAAATCGTGTTTGGGAAAGACTGAAAAACGGGAAAAAACGCGAAAATTGACTGAAATACGTTAATTTTGTATTATGGTGACTTCTTTAGATTCACCGTATCAAAAAAGCAAAACAAATAGAAGATATGAAGATAGACATTCACGGCTGTTTTGACAGTGATGTTCACGCCATTTGCATCAAGCGCGGGGAAGAGTTTTTCTGTGGCAGGCCCAAACCTCACTGGTCCGCCACCATAGAGGAAGCCGCCTGTTTCCTTAGCGAAAGCAAAGCGCTTGCCTGCATAGAAGAAGTGAAGGTCAGCATGGACATGAGCAAAGCCAATTTAATTTGGACCGACAGCAGACTCAGCATCTACCACGACTTAAATGCGTTGAAAAAATTTGAGGAAGACATGCAGAAATAGCATGTTCCTCACGGATTCAAGCGTTCCGCCTCTTTCATCGCATCATCATCGTCGTCATCATTTCCGTCAGCCAGACGTTGTTCCTCCTCCAATCGGTGTTGCAGACGCAACTGCTCTTTCTTGCGCAACACGAAGAAGAGCAAGACAACAATCACCAGAAACACGCCGCTTGTGGCAATCGCATCGGTAACAGCAGCACCATTCTTGATTACCATGTAGGCCATCATACCGATAAAATATAAGGAAATGGCGACGAGCAAAACAATGTATTTTTTAGGTAGTTTCATGACGTGAGATTTTTTATACAGCTTCAAACAAGTGCAAAGTTACCTAATAATTTCCAAATACGAGTTTTCAAAACAACAGACATGTATAGAATAAAGAAAACCATAGAAATCTCGGCCTCCCACCAGTTGAAGACCAACTATGCCACTCCTTGCAATCGCTTGCACGGGCACAACTGGCACATCACCGTATATTGCCAATGTGAAGAACTCGACGAGAACGGCATGGTGATCGACTTCTCACAAGTGAAACGCATAGTGAAAGACAAACTCGACCACCAGAATCTCAACGAAGTGCTTCCTTTCAACCCGACTGCGGAAAACATAGCGCGCTGGATTTGCGACCAGATTAAGAATTGCTACCGCGTGGACGTGGAAGAGAGCGAAGGCAATGTTGCCTCATACGAGAAATAAGGTGACTTCTATAAATTCACCGACTTATGCATATAAAATGAATTAATAGAAGTCACCTAAAAAAACTGAGGATTGGCACAATCATGAGAAAAATCAACGAGATATTCTACTCACTTCAAGGCGAAGGTTACCATACCGGCACACCCGCCATATTTGTACGTTTTTCCGGATGCAACCTTCGTTGCAGTTTCTGCGACACAAAGCATGAAGACGGAAAACAAATGAGCGACGAAGAGATATTGCATGAAATACAAAAATATCCCGGAAAACACGTCGTGCTGACAGGAGGGGAGCCCTCCCTCTGGATAGATGAAAAATTTGTTTCTCTTTTGAAAGACAACGGATTGTATGTGCAGATAGAAACAAACGGCACCCACGCCCTTCCTTCCAATATCGACTGGATTACTTTCAGCCCGAAAGAGAACTGGACACTAATCCACAGCGATGAATTGAAAGTGGTTTGGCAAGGTCAAGACCTCAGCCAATGGGAGCAATTTGACGCCAAGCACAAATACTTACAACCCTGCAGTTGCCAAAACACAGCGGAAATTGTAGATTATATAAAAGCCCATCCGATTTGGCGCCTAAGTTTGCAGACTCACAAGTTGATTGGCATTGAATGAGTTGTGAGCTGTGAGTTGTGAGCTGTGAGGGACAAACCTTATCCTTTAGAAATACGTCAGAGAAAACAATGTTCCACTTTCATCTTCCAATTGGTTGCCATATTTATCGCAATGGAGAGTTCTGACTACCTTTCCGTTTTCAATTACTTCTATTCGTTGTCTGACACCATTGACATATACGTTTCTAAGCTTTCCGTTTTCAACCAGGATATTGCCATTCTCATCGTAAGTGTTGACCACACCTGGGTAAACCAGTTTGCCAGTATTGGCATCATTAATCGAGAGCAGAATGCCATGATCATCGAAAACCCATTGTTCTTCCTCGTTTGTGCAGGTTTTCACTCTGCCATTAGGATGATAGGTATATTTAAATGATTTCGATTCAACATTGCCGTCTGCACCCACCTGTTTTACGACATTGCCATGTTTGTCGAAATAAACAGTAGCCTCGAGCCTCAATCTATCAAAGTTAAATTTTGCATTATCATAATCAAAAAAGACACCTCCATACGTTTTCACGCAACAAGATCCATCTTTGGCATAAAAGAAAGAATCGACAGCAGATTGTAATCCATTGAACTGATACTGGATTCTATTCAGAGAGTCGTATTTTCTAACATATCCGGCAGAACCACCTCTTTCAACTTTAATAAGAATGCCATTTTCATTAAAGGTGCTGACATTGCTCAACATACCACGAGAACATATCTGTTTGGTCTCCTTCTTTTTCTTGTCGTACTCATAGGTGTAGCGTGCGGTATCATCAGGCATGAAAGATGCCTCTACGAGACGACCCATTTTATCAAAAATAAACCATTGGTCCCGACATTTAACCGTTTTCACCTCTTTTGAAAGATGCATAGCAGATCTCCAATCAATTTTTTGATCTTGTCCAATTTTGAAATATCTCACATACTCAGATTCAGAAATATACTGCTCGGGCAATTCATAATTGTTTTGAGCAGCCGCAGTTTGCACGAATCCAAAAACGACCAAGGGGAATATCAATTTGGTTATATTCATTATTTGAGGAATTTAAACAATTTTTCTTGTAGCAAAAGAAATACAAATATAAAAAACTCCTACAAAAATTTAAACAACTTCTTATTTGATAATAAAAAAAGCATATCAAGAAAAATCTTGATATGCTCATAACAAGTTCTATGAAATTTGTTATTTTGCTTTTCCAACACAAGGTTTCAGGGGGTCTGCCTGTTTAATCACAGACATGTAGATGGCAAAGAAGTCAGTACACGACACTCCCGTTGTGTGGATTCTACTTCGATTACTGTCCAATCGTACTGTCTTCGCTCACAGATCTAACCAAAGGCAGGCCATAGGAATTAGAATATACAATGTCGTAGAATTTCGCCCACTGGAAGAAGGCTACACTAAGGTGTTGTTTCAGCATTGCATAACTCATATCTTCCTTGTTGCTGAAAGCAGCCTCCAATTCGGTTTCAATGGCAGAAAACTCGTTCAGCAAAGGCTGTTGGTCGTCGGCCACCTCTTGCAAAATTGCGCGCCATTTTATTGCGTTGGCCAAATTGAATTTGGTAATGGCTTCGTTCTCTTGTTTGCGGCCAGCCACCCAGAAATCGGGATAATTTATACAGCTCGGATTGTTCTTTATATAGACCAGCGAGCGGTTGTCGATATCCTTCTCAATGTTATAGACCTGCTTGTATGCATCAGAAGTGCTCCAAGCCTTTTGCTGTTCCGTATAGAGGGCGCGGAGCTTTTTCTCTTTCCCGAAATTATACACCTCGCTGTTGTATTTCTCGTAAAAGGCCGCAAGTTTGTTGTTGAGTTCGTTTATTTTGTTATCTATCTTGTCGATGGCAGCCTCTTGCGCATCGGAATAGTTGGCGTCAACCACACCACCACCGCCTTGCAATTGCAATTCGCCACTTGCAATCATTTTCATTACGAATGCCTCCATCTCCTTGTCGCTGGTTTTCTGTGGGTCGATGCCGTGCTTCTGCATAAGTTGCAGCATCTGCATGGCGTTGGCGTTATTCATTTGTGGAGACCCGGCTTTCGAGCGTTTGGATGCGATCTGATTCTTTGCCTTTTGGGTGGCGTTGGTATAAATATCCGTAACATATGCATAATAATAATTGCAACCCTTGGTGAAGTCATTCATTGCCTGTACGGGCGCTGCATCCAACTTAATCATTTGTTCTGCCGTTGGAAGCGCAGGTAAAGCCTTTATGGCATCGGCGCAGGTAAGGAACTTGACATCTTTTTGTGTATTTACCTTTAAATCGTTGAAATCTGAGCTTAGGAACTGGCAGGTTTCAGGTGCCGTGAGGTTGTCAACATAAATTTTGAACGGATCTACACCTTGAGAGTAAACTCCTTGTGTGGTTTGAACATCAGCTCCAGATTTGCTTGTTTGAGTGTTCGCAGCCGATTTGTCAGACTCCTTCGACTTGCCTGCGTTTTTCTCAATTCTTTCAATCACTTTGTTTTTAGCCCTATTTTCCAGGCTTCTGAGATAGGCTTGGGCTTGAGTTGATGGTGAATATGCAGTCAACGCTGTTGTGACTGCAACCATGAAGAATGTTTTTTTCATACTTGTTTCGGATGAATCTTTATACTATGTTCAGAATATGCA
>JAGHUM010000036.1 GCA_018064855.1 Candidatus Physcocola equi | reverse complement strand
GCAAAAGTTCAGTACTAAACCATATCATACAATCTGACACAACGGGATTTCATTTCGAAATCCCGTTTTTCTTTTATTTCATGTAAAATTTGTCAATTAATTGATAAATGCTTATCTTTGCAATACAAAGAATGAATGTTATGTTTAATGTAGTTTCACATCACCACCATCTTCATCATCAGCGTTAATCTTAACGGTGAGCAAAGTGTGTGTGGACTATCAACCATATAAATTAAAAGCTTGCCGTTTATGGCAAGCTTTTTTATTTATAACACAAATAATTCAGATATGCGCAAAATAACAAATCCTTGGAGACAACTACCCGACTTTAGGTGTTTTGGATGTAGTCCAGATAATCCTTACGGTTTACGAATGGAAATCTACGAAGGAGACAATGGAGAGGTTGTTTGTCGCTGGCACCCAGAAAGTCAGTTTCAAGGTTGGCCGGGTGTGTTACATGGAGGTATCCAATGCACACTTATGGATGAAATAGCTGCATGGGTGGTCAGCCATGATTTAAATTGCGACGCAGTAACATCTAAATTAAACACGAAATTCATCAAACCCGTTCTTACAAGCGATCCTTTTTTGACTATCAAAGCAAAACTGACAAAACACGCTCATAAATTGGCATGGATTGAAACTTGGATAGAAAATGCAGCAGGAGAACGATGTGCAGAAGCTGAAGCGATCTATTTCATAACAAAAAATAGAAACGAGTCTTTATAAGATATAAAAATAGAAAATAAATAAAAAGATATAACCATGTTAAGAATTGCAGTTCAATCAAAAGGCCGTCTTTTCGAAGAGACCTCAACAATGTTGGCAGAAAGCAGCATCAAAGTCGATGGTGGTAAAAGGACTCTTTTGGTAAAAGCCAAAAATTTTCCAGTTGAAATCCTCTATCTTCGCGATGATGATATTCCTCAGGTCGTAGCGGCAGGCATTGCAGACGTGGGAATTGTGGGCGAAAACGAATTCGAAGAAAAAGGCGAAGATGCAGTAATCATCAAACGACTTGATTTCAGCAAATGCCGTTTGAGTTTAGCTATTCCTGAATCTATAGACTATCCTGGAGTTCAATGGTTCAACGGGAAAAAAATTGCAACAAGCTACCCTAATATTCTTAAAAGATTCCTCGACAAGAATAATATTAAAGCAGAAATCCATGAAATAATGGGGTCGGTTGAAGTTGCGCCTGGCATTGGATTCGCTGATGGCATCTTTGATATTGTAAGTTCAGGCAGCACTTTAGTCAGCAATAAACTTCGTGAAGTCGAAGTTGTAATGAAGAGCGAAGCCATCATGATTGCAAACAAAAATCTTTCCACAGAGAAGAAAGAGATTCTTGATGAACTTTTATTCCGTTTCGACAGTTACAAAAATGCAGAAGGAAAGAAGTATATCATGATGAACATTCCTACCAATCAGATTGAAGCTGTGTGCAAATTACTCCCAGGCATGAAATCTCCAACAGTGACAGAATTGGCAACACCAGGATGGAGCAGCGTGCAGAGCGTTATTGCAGAAGACAGTTTCTGGGAAATCATCAACCAATTAAAAGCTCTAGGCGCTGAAGGCATCTTGGTTGTACCAATTGAAAAGATGATTTTGTAATCAAAAGACGGAAAAGGAAAGGATTACTATGCAACTGATAATAAATCCAAACATAACAGATTGGAGTACATTACTTGAGCGTCCTCATTTCGACACCACCCAGTTGTTCGCCACCGTCACAAGCATCTTAGATGACATCAAAAAGAGAGGCGACGAAGCTGTGAAAGAATATGAAGAAAAATTTGACAAAGTCAAATTATCCTCGCTTCAAGTTTCTGAGGAAGAAATTGCAGCTGCTGAAAAGGAATTGGGCAATGACTTGAAAGAAGCAATTGTACACGCAAAAAATAATATTGAAAAGTTCCACAAAGCACAAGATCAGGTTTTACCTTGTGTAGAAACCACACCAGGAGTAACCTGCTGGCAAAAAGCAAAAGCTATTGAAAAAGTGGGATTATACATCCCTGGAGGTACTGCTCCATTATTCAGTACCGTCTTGATGTTGGCAGTCCCAGCAAAGATCGCCGGTTGCAAGGAAATCACACTCTGCACCCCACCTAATAAAGAAGGAAAAGTTCCTGCAGCAGTTCTTTTCGCAGCCAAAACAGCAGGTGTAAATAGAATCTTTAAAGCTGGCGGAGTACAAGCAATTGGCGCTATGGCTTATGGAACTGAAAGCATCTCGAAATGTTATAAGATTTTTGGTCCTGGCAATCAATATGTAACTGCTGCTAAACAGTTAGTCAGTTTGAAAGATGTTGCAATAGATATGCCTGCAGGACCGAGTGAAGTTGAAGTCATTGCAGATGAAACCGCAAATCCTAAATTAGTAGCAAGTGACTTGCTCAGCCAAGCTGAACATGGAGTCGATAGCCAAGCAATTCTGATCACAACAAGTGAGGAAATTGCAAAGGCTACAATGAATGAGGTTGAACGGCAGGTTGCCCTTTTGCCACGTTGTGAAATCGCAGAAAAGAGTTTAGCAAACAGCAAAATCATTGTGGTAAAAGATTTGTCGGAAGTTATTGAAATAACTAATGAATATGCACCAGAGCATTTAATCATCAGCGCAAAGGGTTATAGGGAAATAGCCGAACAAATCAACAATGCGGGTTCAATTTTCCTAGGACATTTAACATGCGAAAGTGCAGGTGACTACGCAAGTGGCACCAATCATACATTACCTACGAGTGGTTATGCCCATGCTTATAGCGGAGTTAATCTTGATAGTTTCCGTAAAAAGATAACATATCAAGAAATCACAGCTGAAGGTTTAAGAAATATCGGACCAATTATTGAAGTTATGGCAGAAAATGAGCAATTATTTGCTCACAAAAATGCGGTAACTCTTCGTTTAGCCGAAATTGGGCGATAGTTTGTACCATTTTTCATTCCCTTTTAAGAAAGGAACTTATATGTCAAATTTTGATTTAAAAAGACTTGTGCGTCCAAATATCTGGAACCTTGCTCCTTATTCTTGTGCTCGAACTGAATTTACAGGAGAAGCTTCCACTTTTTTGGATGCTAACGAGAATCCATACAACGCAAATATCAACAGATACCCAGATCCCTTCCAAATAGATGTGAAAAAGAAGATTGTATCAATTAAAGGTGCAAGCGTTGAAAACATCTGTTTAGGTAATGGCAGCGATGAAACAATTGACTTGATGTATCGTATTTTCTGCGAACCTGTTGTTGATAATGTTGTGGCCATAGATCCTACATATGGAATGTACCGTGTTTGCGCTGATATCAACAATGTAGAATACCGTTCTGTTCTTTTAGATGAGAATTTCAACTTTTCTGCTGGCAATATGTTGGCAAAAGCAGACGCCCACACAAAAATCATGTGGCTTTGCACGCCAAACAATCCAACAGGGAACGCACTAAACACTGAAGAAATCAAGGATCTAATTAAAGAGTTTAGTGGTATAGTTGTATTAGATGAGGCCTACATCGATTTTTCCAGCAAACCTAGTTTTGTCAAAAATTTGGCAGAATATCCAAATTTGGTCATCCTTCAAACGTTTTCCAAGGCATGGGGATGCGCTGGCATCAGATTGGGTATGGCATTTGCTTCAACCGAGATTATTGATTTGATGAATAAAGTAAAATATCCATATAACATCAATATCCTTACCCAAGAACGCATTTCTTCCATGCTTGATCAGCCAAAACAAGTGGAAGAATGGAAAAAAATTCTTCTTAATGAAAGAGAAACACTGGGACATAATCTTGCGTCACTACAATATGTAGAAAAGATATATCCTTCAGACGCAAATTTCTTATTGGTTAAAGTAGATGATGCCAACAAACTGTATCAGTTTTTAGTTTCAAAAGGCGTAATTGTACGCAATAGGAACAGTGTGTCATTGTGTAAAGGATGCGTTCGTATCACAGTAGGTTCTCCAGAAGAGAATACAGAGTTATTAAAAGCAATGAAAGAATATCAATAAAAAAACAAACATAATGGATTTCTCAGGAAAAATAATTGAAGTGTGCCAGCCCGTTTCCGGCACTTCTGCTAGTGGCAATCTATGGAAAAGGCAAGACTACGTAATGCAACTCAACGATGGTAATATGCAATACCCTAGTCTTTTAGTTTGCAGCGCATTAGGAGAAGAAAGAATCAATGCCTTAAATATTGAGAAAGGCAAGGAAATGACTATCTCCGCAGATTTCTCGGCAAGAGAAAATGGAGGAAGATGGTTTAATGACATACGCGCTTGGAAAGCAGTAGAAAATCCAACCGCCATTCAGCAGACTCCAGTTGTTGTTGCTGGTAAAATCATTGCAGTTCTTGATCCAACTTCTGGCACTTCTGCTCGTGGAGAATGGAAAAGACAAGACTTTGTGCTTGAAATTTATGATGGCAAACAAGGTTCACAATATCCAAGTCGAGTTGTCATGACCGTTTGGGGTGCAGATAAGATCCAACAGATGAACTTCCAGGAAGGGAAAGAATATACTGTAAACCTGGATGTACGAGGACGCGAATATCAAGGTAGATGGTATATCGACATTCGCGCTTGGAAAGCTGTTGGTGGCATAACAGAAGGCACTGCTATTTTACCACAATCTGCTGCTGCACCTTTAACTGCAAACACTATGCAGACAAATGTCAGTCAAGCCGCAGCAAACCAGCCAATAGCACCAGGAGCAACTCCTACCCCAATCAACAACGAGTCATCGCAACCTCCTTTTGAAGAGGATAGTGACCTCCCATTTTAAAATATAAAAGCTACCTTCTCGAAGGTAGCTTTATTGTTATAAAAAATGACACTGAAAGAAAAATATAGTTTTGCTCTCAACTGGTGGGAAGAAACCAACCCTGACGCCACATCAGAACTAAACTTCAACAATAATTTTGAATTGTTAGTTGCTGTCATGCTCAGCGCTCAATGCACAGATGCAAGAGTCAACACTGTCACTCCAGCCCTGTTTAAAGCATATCCTAATGCGGAAAAAATGAGTAAGGCAACAGAAGATGATTTGCTCGACTTTATCAAATCTGTAAGTTATCCTAACATGAAAGCAAAGCATCTTCTTTCAACCGCTAAAATGCTGACAGATTTGTATAAAGGAGAAGTTCCTTGTACAATGGAAGAATTGACAAAATTGCCAGGTGTAGGAAGAAAAACTGCAAGTGTTATCTTAATATGCGCGTTTAATATACCAGCCATGCCTGTTGACACTCATGTTTTTAGAGTATCCAATAGAATAGGTCTGACAAAATCCACAACACCGGAGAAAACAGAAAAAGATTTACTTAAATATATTCCTTCAGAAAAAACAAATAAAGCCCACCATTGGATATTACTTCATGGAAGGTATATATGCACATCAAGAAATCCCCAATGCGTTATTTGTGGATTAAAAGAAATTTGTGATTATTACAAAAAGAAAATCATTCGACTTTGAAATCAATCTCAAAAAAATTACTTTTGCAATCAGGTGCAAATAAAAATAAAAACGGAAATGTTTCATGCCATAGTTAAATACTTATACTTATTTTTTCTATCTTTTTTTTGCATTCTTCATTGTCAAGCAGAGAACTCCTTGAATGATTTAATCAATCCTTATTTTCAACGATTTAAAAAAAGGACATCATCATTAAGTCAAAATAAACTTGTTATTGAAGGTTGTAAGATTGACAGCACAAACAAGAACATATCAATTTCATTATCAAGATCATACACATTCTGCCATTTCACACCAGAAATCATAAAAGACACAAAAGATAGTCTTTATAGTCTTCTTCCAGACTCTTTGAAGGAATACAGTATCAGTTTATTCTCCGACAATCACCCTGTGGAATATTTTATTCCCAATTATTATTTAAAGAACAAACAGGTTGATAAAGAAAGAATAGGTGCTGAATATACAGGAAAACCATTGACATCCAATCAAAGTCTGCCATATAAGCCAACGAAAGGTTTAATAAACAAGCATATAGCCCTATGGAGCAGTCATGGACGTTATTTCAATCCAAATGAAAACAGATGGGAATGGCAGAGACCTAGGTTATACGGAATCAGTGAAGATACTTATACAGCAAGTATGGTGCTACCTTTTCTCTTACCTATGCTGGAAAATGCAGGAGCCAATGTATTACTCCCAAAAGAAAGAGATATTCAACACTATGAAGTTATTGTTGACAATGACTATTCATCAGACGACCTTAGTTATTTTTCTTATCGAAATTCTTCAAAATGTAATTGGCAAAAAGATTCATTAGGATATAAGGCCATAAGAACAATAATTTCAAATAACACTAATCCATTTAAAGAAGGTTCACATTTATCAATAAAAACAAGAAAAAACGACACGGCTCAAGTTGTTTGGGCGCCTTTCATACCAGAGACAGGTTACTACGCGGTTTATGTTTCTTATCATACAACAGAGAATTCTAGCCAAGAAGCAATTTATACAGTCCATCACAGTGGGGGGAAAACAGATTTCAAAGTAAACCAAACCATGGGTGGAGGAACATGGGTTTATCTCGGAACATTCCATTTTCTAAAAGGTTTAAATACAGGAATCGGAAAAGTCACCCTCTCCAATAAGGGCAAAAATGGCATTATTACAGCTGATGCTGTGAAATTTGGAGGTGGAATGGGATGCATTGGCCGACCTGCAGGAAAAGATAGTTCTGGCATTGTATATGCTCCAAGCAAATTACCAAAATATCTTGAAGGCGCACGTTATTGGCTACAGATGGCAGGTTACCACGACAGTATCTACTCTACCAACAAAGGTCTGAATGAATATAATGATGACTTCATGAGCAGAGCTTTATGGGTTAATAATCTAATCGGAGGTTCAATGAGAAGCGCTAACACTATTGGGAAAAATATTCCTTTAGATCTCGCATTAGCACTTCACTCAGATGCTGGTTACAACAAGAATGACACATATATTGGATCTCTTGGTATTTACATGACTAAAAACTATTCAAAATATGCAGCAAATCAGGATAGGATTGCCTCAAGAGATTTGTCTGATCTTATTCTGACACAAGTAATCAACGACATTCACGCTTCTTTCGATAGTATCTGGCCAAGAAGAAAACTTTGTGATGAATCATATCATGAAGCCAGGGTTCCAGAAGTTCCAACCATGCTCTTTGAGATGTTGTCTCATCAAAATTTCAAAGACATGACAATAGCATTAGACCCTAAATTTAGATTCGTTTTCTCAAGAGCAATCTATAAAGGCATTATCAAATACCTCTCATCACAGTATGACGAGCAACTTCAAATACAACCACTGCCTGTAAATAACTTTAGCATTGAGTTTCTTAATGAGGAAGAAAACCAGGTTTTATTATCTTGGAAAAATCAAGAAGATCCGTTAGAACCAACTGCAAATGCAAAAAAATACATTCTCTATACAGCTATTGGCAATAATGGATTTGATAATGGGGATCTAATTGAAGACAATAATGTAATCATCAACATTGAACCAGGAAAGATTTATCGTTTCAAAGTCACAGCAGTCAATGATGGTGGAGAAAGTTTTCCATCTGAAATTCTTTCCGTTGGAAAGGCCATAAACGAAAAAGAACGCGTTTTAATCGTCAATGGCTTTACACGAGTCTGCGGACCTACATGGTTCTCTAACGAAAATTTTCAAGGCTTCCTGTACGATTTAGATCCTGGTGTTCCCTACATTAAAGACTTTAGTTTCACAGGAAAACAATATGACTTTTTAAGAAAGTCTGAATATAAATCCAATGAACATCCCGGCATAGGAGCTTCTTATTCAAACTCAGAAGGTAGTATTTCAATTGGTAATACATTCGATTTTCCTTATATTCATGGCGTTTCCCTACTCCACAATGGATGCTCTTTCGTTTCATCTAGTAAAGAAGCATTTGAAAATGGCTCCATCAATACAAAAGATTTCTCTTTCATTGATTTAATCCTTGGTAAGCAAAAAACAACAATCATAGGTAAAGACACTTTGTATGAGGTGTTTTCAGACAAAATGATCGATGTTTTAACAAATTACCTCAATAATCACGGGAATCTCTTTGTTTGCGGAGAATATATTGCATCAGACGCATTCACAGAAGATGATTGCGACCAGCACAAGATTGATTTCCTGGAGAAAAAATTACATTTCACATGGGGTGAAAGTAGTATCCGCGCAACTGGAAAGGTTACAAGCAAACTATCAATGAATATTAAATTCAAAGATTCTTATTTGTATCATTCAACACGCAACAATCAATCTTATTATTTGAATTATCCAGATGTGTTGATTCCTTTGAATAATGCAAAACTCATCCTCAGGCACGAAAACACCAACGATGCAGCGGCAATAATATACAATGGTAGAAATTACAAGATTTGGGCATCATCTATACCTTTTGAAACGATTTCTTCTCAAGAATCAAGGGATGAACTTATGGGGATAATTGTTTCTTTCTTTGAAAGACAGAGGAAAAAGGAGATAAAAATGATAACTTTACCTGCAAAATCACAACTCAATACAAAGAGCTACCAATCGACACAAAAGAGTCATAAACAAAATACGAAAATTAAAGATGAATAAAACAATTACCATTTTACCATATAATTCCAACTACACAAATACACTTCTGCATGACCATTCTGACATATTATTTTATGGTCCAGAGTGTAACACAACAGGAAATATACCTTATGTTTTATGCGAAGAAAACATCTTTTCTTCCAAAACATTGAGATTGATTCTTTCTGAGAAAAACGTCTTACAACACGAAAAAATCATATTAATCACACAGCAAATCAATTTTTTACCTTCTGAATGTTTTTTTCGTGAAGCAGAAGATCAAAAATCATTATTGTCATATTCCAACTATTTTGATGATGACAAAAATGAAACCGTAGAACTAATCGACTATCAACTCGGAAGCATTAGAGATGGTTTTAAGTTTGGACCGGTATTAATCATCAAAAATTCATCCAAATTGGTCAATCTTATTGATGATGCAAATTACCATTTTGCAGGATTATACGATTTCATTCTAAGAATTAGTGAATCTGAATTACCACACAAGATTGATAAAGTTCTCTATCACATTTCACAGGGAATAATAGACAACAGAAAGTCTGGAGAAAAACAATTTGACTATCTCGACCCAAGAAAACGTGAAGCTCAATTAGAATATGAAAAAGCCGCTACTGATCATTTAAAAAGAATTGGTGCATTCATAGATTCTAATAAATTATTGGATATCAATTACAATGAAAAAACTTTTGATACATATATGTCGGTAATCATTCCTGTTTATAACAGAGAAAAAACGATTGCTGATGCTGTAAAATCCGCACTTGCACAAAAACTCGATAAACCGTTTAATGTAATCGTTGTTGACAACCATTCGACAGACCAGACCACCCCAATTCTTAAACAATTGGCCAAAGAAAACAAACAACTAATACACATCATTCCAGAAGAAAAGGATCTGAAAATTGGAGGATGCTGGAACAAAGCCATTCTTTCTGATCATTGTGGCATGTTTGCTGTACAACTTGATAGTGATGATATTTACAATACGAATCAAACCCTACAGAAAATAGCAGATAAGTTTGAAGAAGAAAAATGTGCCATGGTAATTGGTTCTTACGAACTGACAAATTTCCAATTACAACCACTACCTCCAGGTGTTATTGACCACAAGGAATGGACCTCAACTAATGGCATGAACAATGCCATCAGAATAAATGGACTGGGAGCCCCACGTTGTTTCTACACTCCTGTTGTACGCCAGATTCTATTTCCAAACTGCAGTTATGGAGAAGATTATGCTATGGGATTGGCGATTTCGAGACAATTCAAACTTGGACGTATATACGACGTTTTATATACCTGTCGAAGATGGGAAGGAAACTCGGATGCAGACTTAAGTCAGAAAAAACAAAATGAAAATGATTTTGCAAAAGACAAAATGCGCTCCAACGAGATTGTAAAAAGACAATTATTAAACGGTCATATCAACACCATTTAAATTTTTTTGCACATGTTTACGGAAGATATCGCAGAAACTCTATATGAAAATCAACTGAAGGAATGGGACATTTTCTCAAAATCGGTTGAACAATTAAGCAATATTGAATGCAAAAAATTTCAATGGAGCAACCATTCAATCATAGCCCAATTCAACCCAGCAAGAGTTGTATCTACAGGTGCAAAGATCGATGCAAAAACGATAGCACACAGAAAGTGCTTTTTATGTGATGAAAACAGACCAAAAGAACAAAAAGGAGAAACAATAATCCCCGGATATTCTCTTCTTGTAAATCCCTACCCTATTCTTAAAAGGCATTTCACCATACCATCCATCAAGCATACGCCACAGTGTATTTATGATAACATTGGGGATATGATTGAAATTGCTAAACTGATGCCCAATTACATTATTTTCTACAATGGTCCACAATCTGGCGCCTCAGCCCCAGATCATTTGCATTTTCAAGCAGTCGCAAAAGGACAAATGCCATTTGAGGATGAAATAGAAAAGGCTGATCGTTTTCTGCTTTCTGAGAATAAGGAAGGTAAAATGATGTTTATCAATAACATCGGCAGAAAATGCATTATTGCAGAATGCAAGAGGAAAGATATGTTAGTATCTTTTTTTCATCAAATATATCACCAACTCCCAAGCATTAATAAGTTGGAGCCGCAAATGAATGTTTTTGTTTATACGAAAAACAATAAATTGAGACTTGTGGTATTCCCAAGAAAAAAACACCGCCCTGACTTCTATGGAACAGAAAAAGACAAGTGGCTTATCAGTCCAGGAGCTATTGATATGGGAGGCATTTTCGTGCTCCCTATAAAAGACAACTTTGACACAATCGATAAGGAAACTATCTGTGCTGTTTTTGAACAAGTAAGTTTATAAAATCATGACTCCATCAGAATTTAAGGTTGCATATCAAAGACTCAATCATCTTGTCGTTGAAAAGAATATAAAATCAGCATTCGATTTATTAGATCAAATGTTGAAAGAATGCAAACGCCCCCAACTAGTCGACAAAAAAGAGAGTTTGGAGCAAAATTACAGATACTTGCTTCAATATGCAGTAAATGGCATTGAAGACCCGGAACAGGAGAATGTTTATAATAAAGTTAGGTTTGATTTGTTAAGTCTTGCAGATCAGGTATTCAATGCTTTTCAAACCGTCAATTCTTCAGATTATCCATACGTAATTAAACGTTCCATCGCAAAAAAGCATTTTCCAAGCATTGAAGAAATTAAAGAATGCATGGAGTTTTTCAACGACAGTTTATCTTTGGAAAGTTTCTTATCAGACAATTCAATCAATATAAACAGACAAACCGATGATTCGTCTCTAAAAAATCATGAAGAAATCATTGAAACTCTTTTTCAACGATTGTGGTTGAAAGCTGCATACAGTGAAACTGAAAATAATTACATCAACACAATTTTCTCATCTACAGAAGTTCAAACAATTGATAAATGTATTGTCGTTAGTGCAATCACATTGGGATCTTTATTGCAGTTTGATTTTGCAAAAATCAAACATCTTCTTGACTTCTGCGATAATAACAATATAAAGATACGAGCAAGAGCTATTATCGGACTTTTTTTATCACTTTCCCTATACAACGAAAGGTTTCAGCTTTATCCACAATTAGTTGAACAACTTGATTCATTAGTTGATAAGGAAACATTCAAAAAGGAATGTAGTTTTGTAATCCTCAGTTTTATTAATAGTCTGGAAACAGAGAAAATAAACAAAGAACTTAGAGAAGACGTTTTTCCTGGACTTATTAAAGGTGCCTCAACCCTACCCAAAGACATTGATTTCAAAGGAATCATCAGCGATGCTGAGGAAAAAGGGCAAATTCCAGAATGGATGAATGACAAGAGTTTTTCTGATAACATTCAAAAGTTTACTGACCTGCAAAATAATGGTGCGGATATCTTCATGGACTCGTTTTCATCGCTAAAAAACTACCCTTTCTTTGGATATATACAAAACTGGCTCATGCCTTTTAATGTAAACAATTCATGGACAAAACCTTTCTGTAATGCAGCGACGACAAAACTACTGATCAACATTTTCAAAATCAACCCATTCATTTGTAATTCAGATAGATTTTCCTTGTTATTCAGCATTTCATCGTCATTTTTATCACAAGATGCAATGATAATGATGGAAAAAGAGAAAGAAAAGATTGATGGTTTAGTGAATGACCTAAACCTAAATAAACAAGAAAGCATCGAGAATGAAGTCAGATTGTATTGGCACGACCTCTATCGTCTCTTTAAACTTCACCCTCAACGTAGTAGTTTTAACGATCCTTTCAGTAATTCTGTTATACTCACAGAAATACCTCTTTTTACAATACTTCCTGTTCAAAAGAAGAAAGACATCGGAGATAACCTTCTTTCTAAAAACAAGTTTTCTGAAGCCTTGTGCGTGTATATACAAATAGAAGACCAGTTAAACATTGAAGGTGAGATATATCAAAAGATAGCCTATTGCTATCAAAAAACAGCAGAATTGGAGAAAGCCATCGAGTATTACGAAAAAGCAGAATTATTGTCTCCTAATAAATGGTGTAAAAAGATGCTTGTGAGTTGTCTCATGCAAATGGGCTATTACCCAAAGGCGCTTAACATTCTCAAGGAACTAAACAATGACAGAGAGACAACAAGCCAACTTCTTAACTTAAGTGAGTGTTTGATTCATCTTCAACATTATGATGATGCAATAAACACTCTATATAAAATTGACTATATCAAGCCCAACAATCCAAAAGTTTGGCGTTTAATCTCTTATTGTTCATTCTTAAATAAAGATTTCACAAAAGCAGAATTATTCATAAATAAAATTTCCAGGGAGAATCGCACCAAGTCGGATTGGATAAATTTAGGGCACACACTTTGGTGCAATAAAAAAAAGAAGGAGGCTATTGACTGTTATGTGGAAGCATGTAGAACCTCAAATAATTCTACAGGTGTCATTCAACAAATCATTAAAGATAAAGATATCCTTGGGGCTAATGGTGTTGATGGGAACGACTTTTATTTCATTTTAGACAAGGTAAGATACGAAGCGGAAAAATTTGTTTGAAAAGACATCTTTTCAAATATTTTTCGCAGGACATATCTTTGCATCACCTTTTATTAGGTTCTCTAAGTCCGATTCTGAAATTCCCATTTCATTCAGACGATCTATCAATGATATTTTACGTTTATCGTCAATTGTCAGCATTCTATTCCGCTCAACATACCGAATCGAAAAAAATTGTAGTACAAACTTATACGCATCATCAGAAAAACATCCAATTGATAAATCTTCAGATGTCGATATCTCACTAAACGACTTTGCTCTACCATCCACACCAGGGAACCATTTAAACTCAAACAACTGACGATATGCAGTGGTTTTTAATATAATTTCCTTTGTTCTATTTGTTTTTGACTTTTCAAAATACGAATACTCACCTTTCAACTGATTTCCAAAAGCATAAGCACCACACTCGCCAATCATTTTGCCCAAAGATATAAAAAAAGCAATGGCAGTTTCATCTGACCAGTTCTCCATAAATGAATTGAAACCATCTATTTCTTTGTCTGAAATCAGTTGATCCCCATTATCATATACACGAAGACTCACTGGTGTCAATCCCATATCCGCCAAAACAGAATCGGTGGGGATAATTGTCATATTCTTAACACGAGGATAGAATGACATGCCAGCAGATGTTAACAAGTAATAAAAGTTATTCCTACTCTCTATAGGAATTAAACTGACTATATCTTGTAGAAGATACGACACAGAAAGATTATTCTTAAAGAATATGCGAAGATGTGATGTGTCGAAGTAACACTCGGATGGTTTTGACATTTTCTTTCTACCTTCAATATTCAGACTTGGCAAGAATGCACAATTACACAATCTGTCTAAAAAAGCATTTTTTTCGTCTGGCAAATAAGAAACTGAAGAGAAATAAGAAGATAATACTATAATATCATCAGTTATTTGTTCCAGATCATCAACCGTGACTTTCCCATATAAATATCTCGGTAAAATGGAACGTTCCACTAATGTTTTCTGAGATGGTTTAGATACGCCCAGTTGTTCTATAATTTTCTTGGTCGTTTTATTCTCCACCAAACTGTTATCAATATTATAGATGCCATTGAATGTCACAGACTGATCTGTAACAAATAATTGCATAGTATTATCCCTATCATATATGCTTCGATACTTTCCATCCTCACATAAAAATATAGGAGAATATTTCAAATACGTACAATCCTTCGAATTATCCTCCAATTCCGACAAAACACATTCATACAAAGACGATACCCATTCCTTCGGTTGATTGGACATGAATTCTTCTGATATACGAACTAAGATGTTTTCCAGAGATGTGTGTTTTTTGATGATTTTATGTTTTAGCAGGAAATTTTCCTGGTAATTATAAAAAGGGTAAGCAGACCAAAACAACGTTTCCTCTGGGAACAATACTTGCATCTTCTCTTCAGAAAAAACATTTGTTAATGTCTCATTTGATGGTATTCTTAATTGAGTTCCTTTTACATATCGATCTATTCTTGTATAAAAAACAGAAGATTCATTCAGTACGTTCAAAAGCCTTTCAATATAACGACTATAATCAAAAAGGGGATAATCCACTTTCTTGATCGGAATAAGATTTAGGAAAGAATCATTATGAAGTCTTAATTGAGATAAAAGGCATGGAATTTCAGCCAGAATATCCGAAACAGTTTCAAAGATAAGCCGATTCCAACTTTCTGTTTTTTTTATTTGTTCCCTATTCTCTGTAAGTAGGAAAGGAGCATGGATAACAAAAGGTAATGATAGTATTTGTTCCTCCAAAGGGAAAAAGCAATAAAGATTTCGCCCAGATTCCTTCCGGGGATAAATATTGCCTTCTTCATCACTATTATAGACAATGGTAACACATTGCGATGAATTCGCTATTTTTTTACTAATACACAGTTTATAATCGTTTTCTCCTAAACGATTTTTTTTGCAGTTTACTTTGAAAGTGGATAAGTTTACATCTTGTGAAGCCAATTCGCTTTTATTCCATCCGCCATTCTCTCCATTGTCCGTCTCCCAAATAATCTGAACGATATTATTGAGAAACAACAAAGGATTAGACATAGTTTTTAACGTGGACAAGATGTCATTATAAGATTCACTCTTGTTGTCAAAGGGTAAATAAAACAGCGTCTCACCCTCATTTCTATACACATTCAAATGCGGTTCTTCAACCGGTACAATATAATTCTCTATTCTAAAAGAAAAGAAATCATCCTCTATATGTGGCAATGAGGTATATTGAAAAACTGATTTAAACCCTATTCCAAATTTTCCAATTTTATTTCCTTCAAGTTTCGTACTGGCACCAATTGACGTAATAGCATTTATATGACCAGCTGCCACACCATCTCTTTCTTGTTCAACATTGGTCAGAGAAAAGCCAACACGACCATTATGAATATAGTAGAGCCCGTTTTCTGATAGAATTATCCGGACAGATGAGGCTAAAGCATCGTCTGAATTTTGCAGTAATTCAAAAATAAAGTGCGCTTTCACCGCGTATTTATCAACCACCATCTTCCAAAAGCCAACAGCCGCCGGATCTTTCAGATGCTGAGCCAATAAACGCCTTTTCTCTGTCAATCTAGAAAACAAAACATGCTTTTCTACACCCATAATAAACCATTATGACTACTAAATTTACATTGCAGCAATGCCTCTGGCATTCTCCAGTTTCGGAGCAGCATTGATTGCAGAAAGAACATCTTCTACTTTATTTACTTCCACCCATAATTTTTTATGCTCCAGACGCATAAAGTTTGCACTTATGGCATTGTTGAGCATATTTATCAACGGAGTAAAATATTCATTTATATTCACGATTACTATGGGAGCTGTGATAATTCCCAACTGACGTGAAGTTATAGCCTCCATCAGTTCCTCTAAGGTTCCACACCCACCAGGCAAAGCAACAATAGCATCGGGAAAAGTTATCAGCATTTTCTTTCGCGATTGCATATCATCCACAACAATTTCATGAACGTCAGGATTGTCCCATCCTTCATCTACCATAAACTGAGGTATTATACCTTCAATTTCTGCATGACGTTCAACCATTGCTTTTGCTAATTCTCCCATCAGGCCTACCCTTCCACCTCCATAATAACATTTGATTTGTGCATTTGCCAGAATACAGCCTAAGTCAAATGCTGACTGTTGATAAACTTTGTCTGCTTTTGTACTGGAAGCGCAGAAAACCGTTACTGATTTCACCATAAACTAAATATATTATTGACAAAAATAATAAATTATACTGGACCATCAAGGGGATACAACAAAAAAGGGCATCTTTTCAGATGCCCTTATAAATATAATCTTTAGACGAATTACATCATACCGCCCATGCCACCCATACCTGGTGCTACAGGAGCAGGTGTGTCTTTTTTAATTTCGGCAATAGTGCATTCAGTTGTGAGAACCATACCTGCGATAGATGCAGCATTCTCCAAAGCAACACGAGTTACCTTAACAGGATCAATTACACCAGCAGCAAAGAAATTTTCAAACTTGTCTTTGCGTGCATTGTAACCGAAATCACCAGTACCTTCCATAACTTTCTGGACATAAACCGCGCCTTCTTTACCTGCATTTGCCACAATCTGACGAAGCGGTTCCTCTATGGCACGTTTTACGATTTGAATACCAGTTGTTTCATCTTCGTTTTCACCTTGAAGCGATTCAAGCGATTTTATTGCACGAATATAAGCTACACCACCACCAGGAACGATACCTTCTTCTACAGCTGCACGAGTTGCACACAACGCATCATCTACTCGGTCTTTTTTCTCCTTCATTTCAACTTCCGATGGAGCTCCAACATAGAGAACTGCAACACCGCCAGCCAACTTTGCCAAACGCTCTTTGAGTTTGTCTTTGTCGTAAGATGACTTAGTTGTTTCAATCTGTGCTTTAATCTGAGCAACACGATCCTTGATCGCATTCTTGTCTCCTGCGCCATTAACTATGGTTGAATTGTCCTTTGTAACAACAATCTTTTCTGCAGTGCCAAGCATGTCAAGAGTTGTTGCTTCCAGTTTCATACCCTTTTCTTCAGAAACAACGATACCGCCAGTCAAGATCGCGATGTCTTCAAGCATTTCCTTTCTACGATCGCCAAAACCAGGTGCCTTGACTGCACATACTTTCAAAGCGCCTCTCAATCTATTTACAACTAATGCTGTAAGAGCCTCACCATCGATATCTTCAGCAATGATAAGCAAAGGACGTCCGTTTTGAGAAGTTGCTTCGAGGATTGGAAGCATATCTTTCAATGTAGAGATCTTCTTATCATAAATCAAAACATAAGGATTGTCGTAAGAAGCCTGCATCTTATCGCTTTCTGTTACGAAGTATGGAGAAAGATAACCACGGTCAAACTGCATACCTTCAACTACGTCAACAGTAGTTTCTGTTCCTTTGGCTTCTTCTACAGTGATTACACCTTCTTTTTTCACTCTCTTCATTGCGTCTGCAATCAACTTACCGATTTCATTGTCGTTGTTTGCAGAAATAGTAGCAACTTGTTCAATTTTGCTATAATCATCATCAATGCTCTGAGCCTGAGACTTGATATTCTTTACAACTTCGGCTACAGCCTTGTCAATACCACGTTTCAAGTCCATAGGGTTAGCACCTGCAACCAAATTCTTCAAGCCAACATTCAAAATAGCCTGAGCCAACACTGTTGCTGTAGTTGTTCCGTCACCGGCATCATCACCAGTTTTAGACGCAACTTCCTTAACCATCATGGCACCCATGTTCTCAAAAGGATCTTCCAATTCGATTTCTTTTGCGACACTCACACCATCTTTTGTAATGTGAGGAGCACCAAATTTCTTTTCAAGGATTACATTTCTCCCCTTTGGGCCAAGTGTTACCTTAACTGCATTAGCCAACTTGTCCACACCTTTTTTCAGAAGGTCACGACTTTCAATATCAAATTTAATCTCTTTTGCCATAACAAAATCAATTTAAAAACCTTAGATAGTTGCAAGAATATCACTTTGGCGCATGATAAGGAACTTTTCCCCATCTACATCAATTTCAGTTCCAGCATACTTGCCATAAAGAACCATATCGCCTGTTTTTACAACCATTGCTTCATCTTTTGTTCCATTACCAACAGCCAAAACTTCACCTTTCAATGGTTTTTCTTTTGCCGAGTCAGGAATAATGATACCACTAATTGTTTTTTCTTCTGCAGCGGCTGGTTTTACCAACACTCGATCTGCTAAAGGTTTAATATTCATTGTTGTAATATTTTGTTTTCTTTTGTTTCTGCTCTACATATTGCATATTTTGTGCCAAACTATAAAATCATCCAAATTCATGACAAGCTTTCCCAAAATACTGCAACACGCATGACAATTTGACACGTCACAAGTCATAAACATAAACTCATATCATGTCAGGTTTCTGTTTTTATATTCAGTTGGTGTCATTCCATACTTTTGTTTAAAACACCTACTAAAATAACGGGAATCAGTCATGCCAATAGAATACGTGATTTGCGTCATATTGAGTTCTCCTGAGTCAATTAATGATGCGGCTTTTGTAAGTCGAACTTCTCTAATCAATTCCACAGGGGTCAAACCTAATAAACTTTTGATTTTGGAAGTAAGGTTATGACGACTCATCTCCATATTTTTTGCTAATATATCAGGAGACAAGTCTTCATTCTCCATGTTGTCCTCTACAATCTTCATCAACTCCTTGACAAACTTTTGATCTGCACTATTCGGTGATGAAACAACAGAAACCTCCTGATCATCCAAATCTGTTTTGTCTGCCACATACACATCTGACGAATGTGATTCAGACACGCCACCAAGCAACTGGATTCTAAATCGCTCTTGCCATTTTTTACGTTCCAAGAGAATATTTTCAATTCTCGTTTGCAAGAAAGCCACACTGAATGGTTTTGTTATATAATCATTCGCCCCTATTTTTAAGCATTCCAACTTACTCTGCATATCTGTTTTTGCCGTCAGCAAAACAACTGGCACATGTGAGATCTTATCATTAGACCGTATTCTACGAACCAATTCAATGCCATCCATTACTGGCATCATTATATCAGTAAGTATAAAATCCGGGCATTTATCAACAGCCATTTCATAGGCTATTTGGCCATTGTCTGCCTCAACTATATTATAGTCATCGCAGAGAATAGAAACGATGAATTTCCTCAAGTCATCATTATCTTCTACAATCAGTATTGTTGTTTCTTTGTCAGACTGAACGATTGTGTTGTCAGTGTATTCTTTCTCTACCGCCTCAATAATATCAGTTTCCGTTCCAAAGTGTTCTTTTCCGATTTTCAATTTCACGCAAAATTTGGATCCAACGCCCTCTTCTGTTTCAACTAAAATTGCTCCTCTATGAAGATCTATGATTTCCTTCACCAACGCCAATCCTATTCCAGTACCGGTCTGATTGGTAAGAGATTTCGCTTGCAACGTCTTAAAACGTTCAAATATCAAATGCGTTTTAGATTGTGGCATACCACAGCCTTGATCTTCCACTGAAATGGAATAATTATCTTCATCTCTATCCAAAGATACAGAAATGGATTTCCCTTCAGGAGTAAACTTAAAAGCGTTGGACAACAAGTTAAACATTACAGTGTCTATTTTGTCTTGATCCAGCCAACACATCGCATTATCAATATGATTAAACACATCAAATGCAATATTTCGTTTAACTGCCATTTCTCTGAAATTATCACAGCATTTATTCACCAAATCAGCCAATACGGTTTGTTCAACCCTTAATCTCATCTTGTTACTCTGGAGTTTTCTGAAATCAAGAATCTGATTGAGCATACGCATCATTCGATCCGTATTTGTCTTAACAATTTCCAATTGCTCTTTTTCTTTTGTTTTCAAATTCCCATTTTCAAGGAGATTCTCCACAGGAGCAGAAATCAAAGATAACGGCGTTCTTAATTCATGAGAAACATCGGTGAAGAATTGCATTTTCATATTAGACATTTCTTGCTCAAACTGCATGTCTGATCTCATCTTGTAAAACTTCAAATAAGCATACACTGCTCCATAGACCAATGCAGCAAACAAAACCACATATAAAAACCAGGCCAAATTTGTTTGCCAAAATGCAGGTTTAATTTCTATAGTCAACACACGTTCATTGTCACACCACTGCCCTTCTCCATTTGTTGATTTAACATGAAATTCATACGTTCCATGAGGTAGATTTGTATAAGTAGCCAAACGCTGTTTCCCGACATAATTCCAATCCTCATCAAAACCATCTAACTTAATCGCATATTCTATAAAATCTGTATTCCTATAATCTAAGGCTGCAAACTCGATAGAGAAAAAAGATTGATTATGTGACAATACTATGGAATGGTTGGTGTTTATATCGCAATTTACGACATTGTTCTCACTAGATTTCGTACCTTTGTTGAATAATAAGAAGCGAGAGAAAACAATTTGGGGAGAATATACAAAACTCTCCATTTCATTAGGATTCATCAAATATAATCCATCGGTTGATGCCAACGCTATTTCGCCCAACTTGGTTTGTATGAAAAATCTGCCAAAATCCCCTTTTTTTATCTCATCATCCAACTGCATAAAAGTATATAGACCTTCCTTTTTTTCAAACTTTATCAAAGAACGATCAGATACAAGCCAAAGATTCCCTTTCTTGTCTTCATTTATTGAAGAGATCAAATCGGATGAAAGCTTTTTGTTTTCTTTATTAAATGTCTTGAATACAGGGGTTTCTCCCAATTCGAAACTATCCGTCTTCATCAAACCTCCTCCATAAGATGCAATCCAGATTGCGCCGTCTGCATCCTGATACAAATCAGACACATCACAACTTGTCATATTTGAGTTTTCCGGATTATAATAAAAGAACTTCAAATACTTCAAATCTGGGAAATCAGGAGAAAAAACTGTCAATCCATCGTTGCTTCCTAACCAAATATTGCCAGTTTTATCAGTCATCAAACATTTTGTTTGGATAACAGTTGGAGGATAACAACCCTTTAATCCGGTTCTTCGATTATCAAACTTATATGTTTCTTTGGAGAATGAAAGCATATGGAGTCCGTCAACTTCTGTAGATATCCATAAACGGCCACTTTCATCTTCAAGCATATCGTTTACTTTCATGTCATTAGGTGTATCCGGGCCTTCTGTAAACCTCTTCAGATCTTTATTCGGCAAAATCTTTAAAATAGTCTTCCCATGACTTGCCCAGATTACACCATTCTTTCCCTCGCACAATGAGGAGACAGATGGGAAATGACATTTGGAAGAAGAGAACAAGCCATTAGAATTTACAAATGTGACAAAATTTGCATTTTTATCAAATATCATTAGGCAGTCATTCTTTGTTGAGACCCACAATTGCCCTTTTTCATCGCACGTTATAGCCGAAATTTCTCCGACATCGGATTTAGTTAGAGAATTACAATTTACGAATCTGAACTGAGTTGAATTGTCCACATATTTTTTTAGACCATTGTTCTTATCTGCCACCCATAACACCCCAACCGTATCAGATAAAATGGGCTGCAAATTTTGAACAGCCACACAATCTCCAAAATCAGATAAAACTATTAATGATTCATTTTCATCGACTACACCATAACCTTTTTTGTGATCACGATGGGTATTGGGAGTTTCTGCAACTTCTGCTGATTGTATTTTTTGTACAGTCTTCTCATTGCGAACCCAAATATTGCCATTATCATCCTCGAAAGAAGACAACATTGTCATATTGTTTGTATAGGGCAGTTTTCTGTTTTGACATGAAGGCAATTCCACTTCATAATATGCATGATCAGATAAAGCCAAGACATTTGATTTGCCTAACGAATATAAATATCTCAAATTCACTTGATCTTCAACAGAATGTTTAGTAAAACTATTCTTGACAAAATCATATTTCAGCAAAACACCATTGTCGCATGAAAACAACAAATCATTATTTATTTCAATACAATCATAAACGCAGACTCCCGAATACATTGTTTCAAATGAATTCTTATCATTTCGTCTATATATACCCTTATCAGTTAATGCCCATAAAACATTGGCATTATCTACAAAAACAGAATTAACAACAGCGTGACTCTCTCCAATAAAATAGGAAGAAGAGACATATTCATGACCTTTATATTCAACACAAATAGCGCCTTTTTCACTTCCAAGCAACCACAATTCTCCATTCCGCAAAAGATCAACTTTGTTTACAAACAAATAATTATCACCTCTATTCTCCTGAGGATCTGGATATATAGAAAAAATGCCATTGGGGACATTAAACATAAATACCTGGCCAAGCGTATTCCTGGTCCAAATGTTTCCCTGTTTATCCGTTAATATTTGAAGAAACTGGTTGTTTAATCCACAATCAAAAGTCGAAGACGACACTTTATAATTCTGAAATGAATAGCCATCAAATCTACTTATTCCATCATTTGTCGCGACCCAAACAAAACCTAATGAATCTTTAGCAATATCGTTTACAGAGTTTTGTGCCAAACCGTGTTTAGACGTGTAACAATCAACAAAACGATTTTTCTGGCCATACAATAAAGATGAACAGAACCAACACATCAAAAAAAGAATATATAAATAGCTACGTTTATTCTGATTGTGTAGCCACAATAACGTCCGCATTATCAAATTCTATTTGTATTTATACAAATATAATGACTTTTTCCATGACATCAAAATAAAAGGAAAAACTGAAAACCAACATTGAACAGTACGCAAACAAAAAAAGCGGGAAAGTCAATGACCTTCCCGCTTACTGACAGATATAACTTAATGAGAATTAATATTCCATCTTAGTCATACGAACATAGCTCTGGTAACGTTTCTTAGCCATTTCTTCACTGGCATTGAACAATTCCTGAGCTTCTGCTGGATACATCTTCATTACTGAAGCATAACGGTTTTCACCCTTCAAGAAATCCTGGAACTTAGTGTAATCTGGTTCCTTAGAATCAAGAGTGAATGGGTTCTTGCCTTCTGCCTCGAGTTCTGGATTGAATCTCCACAAGTGCCAGTAACCACATTCAACCGCCTTCTTCTCTTCTGCCTGTGCCTTACCCATACCAGCCTTCAAACCGTGGTTGATACAAGGAGCATAAGCAATAACCAATGAAGGACCATTGTATGCTTCAGCTTCTTTAAGAGCTTTCAAGCACTGTGCTGGATTAGCACCCATAGCAATTTGTGCAACATAAACATAACCATAAGTAGTTGCAATCATGCCAAGGTCTTTCTTGCGAACACGCTTACCAGAAGCAGCGAACTTAGCAATTGCACCAAGTGGTGTTGCCTTTGAAGACTGACCACCTGTGTTAGAGTAAACTTCAGTATCAAGAACCAAAATGTTAACGTTCTTACCAGATGCAATCACGTGGTCGAGACCTCCGTAACCGATATCGTAAGAAGCACCGTCACCACCGATGATCCACTGGCTTCTCTTGATCATATAACCCTTAAGTTCAGACAACTGCTTGCAATGGTTGCATTTTTCTTTGTTTGCATCAACCATAGGGAAGATCTTGTCGCAAACTTCCTGACATTTTGCAGCATCATCTTTAACTTCAATCCAAGTCTTGAACAATTCTTTTGCTTCAGCAGGTGTGCAATCTGCAGCAATAGCTTCGTTCATAACAGCTTCGATTCTTGCACGCATCTTTTCGTTTGCAAGTTCCATACCGAGACCGAATTCGCAGAAGTCTTCAAACAATGAGTTAGCCCAAGCTGGACCACGACCATCAGCATTTGTTGTATAAGGAGTTGAAGGGATTGAACCTGAATAGATTGAAGAACAACCTGTAGCATTTGCTACGATTTCACGTTCACCGAACAACTGTGAAAGGAGCTTAACATATGGAGTTTCACCACAACCAGAGCAAGCACCAGAGAACTCAAACAAAGGAGTTGCCAACTGGCTGTTCTTAACGTTTGCTGTGATGTCAACCAAATTCTGTTTTGACTTAACGTTCTTAACCGAATAATCCCAGTTAGCAGCTTCAACTGCAGTTGATTCTGCATTTGGATCAAATGGAACCATCTTAAGAGCATTCTTGCCCTTTTCGGCATTGTTACCAAGACATACGTCAACACAGTTGCCACATCCAAGACAGTCCAAAACACCAACCTGGATTCTGAAATTCATGCCCTTCAATGCAGCAGGAGCCTTCATTTCACGTACATCACCCTTGATACCCTTAACTTCATCAGCATCCATAACGATAGGACGGATACATGAGTGAGGGCAAACATATGCACAGTTGTTACATTCTACGCAGTCTGCAGCATTCCATACAGGAACGAATGTAGATACGCCACGCTTTTCATACTGAGCAGTACCTGCAGGCCATTCACCACATTCAATACCTTTAAATGCAGAAACTGGGAGAAGGTCACCATTCTGAGCGTTGATTGGACGTACAACATTATTGATGAATTCAGGATCATTATTTGCAGGAGCCTTATCTTCTGACAAAGAAGCCCATGATGGATCAACTGCAAGTTGTTTGTACTCACCACCACGATCTACTGCTGCATAGTTCTTATTAACTACATCTTCACCCTTCTTACCATAAGACTTAACGATGAACTTCTTCATCTGTTCAACTGCCAAGTCTACAGGGATAACTTCTGTGATACGGAAGAATGCAGACTGAAGGATGGTGTTGGTACGGTTTCCAAGACCAATTTCCTGAGCAATCTTAGTAGCGTTGATATAGTAAACAGTGATGTTATTTTCTGCGAAGTACTTCTTCACTTTGTTTGGAAGGTTCTTCGCAAGCTCTTCACCTTCCCAAATTGTATTCAAAAGGAAAGTACCATTCTTACGAAGGCCACGAGTCACATCATACATGTGAAGGTATGCTTGAACGTGACATGCAACAAAGTTAGGAGTTGTTACCAAGTAAGTAGAGCGAATCTGATTGTCACCGAAACGGAGGTGAGAACAAGTGAAACCACCCGACTTCTTAGAGTCATATGAGAAATAAGCCTGACAATATTTGTTAGTATTATCACCGATGATCTTAACTGAATTCTTGTTTGCACCTACAGTACCATCTGCACCAAGACCGAAGAACTTAGCCTCAAATGTACCTTCACCAGCAACAGCGATTTCTTCCTTCTTAGGAAGTGAAGTGAAAGTAACGTCATCAACGATACCTACAGTAAAGTGATGCTTAGGCTCATTCATCGCCATGTTTTCATAAACAGCAATCATCTGAGCTGGAGTTGTGTCGTTAGAACCAAGACCATAACGACCTGCAACAATCTTAGGAGCATTCTTAACACCATTGTAAGACTCACAAACATCAAGATACAAAGGATCACCATTTGCACCAGGTTCTTTAGTTCTGTCGAGTACTGTAAGCACCTTACAAGAAGCAGGAACTGCAGCAAGCAAGTGCTTGGTAGAGAATGGACGGAACAAGTGAACTGCTACGAGACCAACTTTCTTACGCTGTTTTGAAAGGAAATCAATTGTTTCACGGATACATTCTGTAACTGAACCCATTGCGACAATCACGTATTCAGCATCAGCTGCGCCATAATAATCGAACAAGCCATAGTTACGACCTGTGATCTTTGAGATTTCCTTCATGTAATCTTCAACGATCGCAGGAACGTTGTTGTACATGGTGTTGCAAGATTCGCGGTGAGAGAAGAATGTATCTGGGTTCTCAGCCATACCACGCATCACTGGGTGAAGTGGAGAGAGTGCGCGATTACGGAATTCTGCAAGCTTTTCCTGATCGATGAGCGGAGCGAGATCTTCGTTTTCGAGTTTTTCAATCTTCTGAATTTCGTGTGAAGTACGGAAACCATCAAAGAAATTGAGGAATGGAACCTGACTCTTGATAGTAGAAAGGTGAGCTACACCTGCAAGATCCATAACTTCCTGTACAGATCCTTCAGCAAGCATTGCAAAACCTGTCTGACGACAAGCATAAACGTCTTGGTGGTCGCCAAAGATACAAAGAGTGTGAGAAGCAATTGTACGTGCAGAGACATGGAAGACAGCAGGCATTTTTTCAGCCGCAATCTTATACATGTTAGGAATCATCAAAAGGAGACCCTGTGATGCAGTGTAAGTAGAAGTGAGAGCACCAGCCTGGATAGCACCGTGAACAGCACCAGCCGCACCAGCTTCAGACTGCATTTCAGTTACCGATACAATCTCACCAAAAATGTTCTTTCTACCTTGCGCAGCCCATTCATCTACATGTTCAGCCATTGTAGAAGAAGGAGTGATTGGGTAGATGCAGGCACATTCGCTGAACATATACGAGATATGTGCAGCAGCCTCATTACCATCACAAGTGATGAATTTCTTTTCTTTAGCCATAATGGTTTTTGTTAGTATTTAATATTACAATTATGTCGTTTATATTCCTATAAAAACAGCAAAAATACTGATATACTATATTTTACAAGAAAATTAGTCAAGTAACCAGAATATGCATGCTTACAAAGTTATAAAAAAATCAATGCGTAAAAACATCAAATTTGTATTTTTCACAAAATGTTGATAATTTTTTCAGTAATCACACCTCATCGGCAGCGTAGATAAACGAGCATTGAGGCAATTCATATGAGAAAATCTCTTCTGGTTTGAAGAATCGTTTCAACTCTATTTCCGCATTTTCTTTGGAATCGCTAGTGTGAACAATATTCTCCTGGAAGCTCATACACAAATCTCCACGAATAGTACCCATTGGAGACTTTCTTCCATTTGTTGTACCAGCCATATTGCGAACCACTTCCACAGCATCAACACCTTCATAACAGCAAACAACGACAGGAGTAACCATCATTGCATCTTTCAACTGCTGAAAAAATGGTTTTCCCTTATGTTGGCCATAATGTTCTGATAGTTGTTCATCTGTGAGTTGACACATTTTCATTCCGACCAACTGAAGCCCTTTCTGTTCAAAACGCTTTGTGACTTCACCAACCAAACCACGAACAACGCAACTTGGCTTTAATATAACAAGAGTCTTTTCTTTCATTCTATTCAATTATTTCAAATCAAAATTCCCGAAAGGGAATAAATCCTTCCGGGAAAATGGTTTACTTTTTAAGGGCATCCAGATTTGCTTTCAAAGTAGCAAGCTTACTTTCTGCATCGGCTTTTTTCTTTCTTTCGTTTTCTACAATTTCTGGTTTTGCATTTGCAACAAACTTCTCATTGCCAAGTTTCTTTTCTACCGAAATCAAGAATCCTTCGTAATACTTAATGTCAGCCTCTATTTTTTTCACTTCTGCTGCCACATCAATTGTTTCACCAAGAGGAACGAATATTTCTGTGGTTCCCACCATGAATGAAGCAACTGCGCCTTCCGGTTTAACATTGCTTGGGCAAATTGAAGTCACATTGGCCAATTTCTGAACAAGAACGTTATTAGCAGCATTCAAGTTTCCATTATAGAAAACATCAAACTCTTTACGAGGAGAGATTCCTTTTTCCGCACGCAAGTTGCGTATGCCAGCCACCAAATTCTTAGTTTCTTCCATGACAGAAATTACATTCTCGTTGAATGTACAAGTCTTCGGTTGCAAAGCAATCATGATGCTATCTTTGCTGTCACGTTCTTTTATCGCCTGATATAATTCCTCTGTAATGAAAGGCATGAACGGGTGAAGCAACTTAAGCAATTGTTCAAAGAAGTCAAACGTCACATTCAATGTCTCGGCATCAATTGGATGTTGGTATTCAGGTTTTACCATTTCCAAATACCAAGCAGAGAACTCATCACGGAACAATTTGTAAACAGCCATGAGCGCCTCACTGATTCGATACTTTGAAAAGCAATCATCGATTTCAGCAATTGTCTTTGCCAATTGTTCTTTAAACCATACGATTGCAAGTTTAGCAGATTCTGGCTGAGCCAATGAATTATCGACTTCCCAACCTTTTACAAGACGGAATGCATTCCAAATCTTATTATTAAAGTTACGTCCTTGTTCACATAATGATTCGTCAAACAGAATGTCATTACCAGCAGGGGCCGACAACATCATACCCATACGAACACCATCAGCGCCAAATTTAGCAATGAGATCAAGCGGATCAGGAGAGTTGCCAAGACTCTTTGACATCTTACGACCAATCTTATCACGAACGATGCCAGTAAAATATACATTCTTGAATGGCATTTCTCCCTGATATTCGTAACCGGCCATAATCATACGGGCAACCCAGAAGAAAATAATATCCGGACCTGTAACCAAATCACAAGTAGGATAATAATATTTGATTTCCTCGTTGCCTGGATTGTTTATGCCACCAAACAAAGAGATTGGCCACAACCATGAAGAGAACCACGTATCAAGACAATCTTCATCTTGACGAAGATCCTCTATCTTTAATGATGAATCCCCAGTCTTCTCAACAGCAGCTTTCAATGCCAATTCTGGTGTTTCAGCAACTACAAAGCCACCCTTTGGTAAGAAATACGCAGGAATGCGGTGTCCCCACCAAAGTTGACGACTGATACACCAGTCTTTGATGTTTTCCATCCAGTGACGATAGGTATTCTTGTATTTTGACGGGTAGAACTTGATATCATCCTTGAGAACAGGTTCAAGAGCAATTTTTGCCAAATGCTCCATCTTCAAGAACCATTGCATTGAAAGTTTCGGTTCAATAACCACATTCGTTCTTTCAGAATACCCTACTTTATTATTATAATCTTCCATCTTCTCAAGTAAGCCTGCAGCTTTGAGGTCTTCCGCAATCTGCTTTCTTACATCGAAACGATCTTGACCTACATACATGCCAGCCGCTTCACTGATGGTACCATTATCATTAAAAATGTCTATCACTTTAAGGTTATACTTTTCACCGAGCATGTAGTCATTCACATCATGGGCTGGAGTAACCTTTAAGCAACCAGTACCAAACTCAACGTCAACGTATTCATCTTCAATGACAGGAATGACACGATTTACCAAAGGTACAATAACCTTCTTTCCTTTAAGCCATTCATTTTTAGGGTCATTAGGGTTAATACACATGGCTGTATCACCCATGATGGTTTCCGGACGAGTGGTAGCAACAATAGCATATTTACCTGATGATGGTTTGCCTTGTTCATCGGCTACCATATATTTCAAATAGAAAAGATGGCTATGTTCTTCCTTATATATAACTTCTTCATCACTTAAAGCAGTAAGCGCCTTTGGATCCCAGTTGACCATACGAATACCACGGTAAATGAGGCCTTTATTGTATAGGTCGCAGAAAACCTTTAGCACACTTTTGCTACGGTCTTCATCCATTGTAAATGCAGTTCTGCTCCAATCGCAAGAAGCGCCCAACTTTTTCAACTGTTCAAGAATGATGCCTCCATGCTCGTGAGTCCAATCCCAAGCATGTGTAAGGAACTGTTCACGAGTCAAATCAGTCTTCTTGATTCCACTTTGAGCCAACTTGTTAACCACCTTTGCTTCAGTCGCTATGGAAGCATGGTCTGTACCTGGCACCCAACAAGCATTAAAACCTTGCATTCTAGCTCTACGAACAAGAATATCCTGAATCGTATTATTGAGCATGTGACCCATGTGAAGCACACCTGTCACATTTGGTGGCGGAATGACTACCGTATATGGTTTTCTACCATCTGGTTTCGAATTGAAAAAACCATTATTAAGCCAATATTGATACCACTTATCCTCCACTTCAGAAGGATCATATTTGCTAGCCAGCTCCATGTCTTTACAAAAGATTACTATAATTATTACTATAAAATTACCACAAATTTACAACAGAAATTCTGGTAAAACAACAAAAAATCCACGAACAAACAGAAAACAACACAATCAAATGTAATTTCTCATTATTAAATGAAGATTTTAGTGCCTACAAGTCACATAATACGCAGCCCCACAATGCTTCAATTGTTTTTTCCATAAAAAAATTCAAGTTTAAAGATACATATATACGAACCACTCAAAAAATAACATGGAAATAATGGAAAAAAGTACGGAAAAGATTATATTTGCAGAACAAAATGCAGAATTGGCAACATTGAGAAGTTCAAAAGGTGCCAATCAAACTAAAAAAACACAATCATGGGACTTTTTCAATCAATAAAAAAACTATTCGGAGGCAGCACAAAAGAAGTTGGGAAAAAACGTGCCGAAATCCTGATAGATCCATATTCATCTATTGAAGAGCTCATTTCAAAACGAGAACTATCCGATATAGGTGAATTATATGTAAAAGGTCAAGTTCGCACGACAAAATCAAACGAACTATTTGATTATGTAAAAACGATTTGCGAAAAATATGAGAGATTATATTTGCTTGACTTAAGCGGCATTGTTGGAATGGACGAAGTCAAGGAGAATGCACTTTGCAATTGCAACAGCTTGAAGAAGGTCATTTTTCCTGTAGGTGTACGCAATATTCATAACGAAGCACTTAAAGGATGCAAAAACCTCCAATCAGTCGTGCTTCCTGAAGGACTTGAACGAATAATGGAAGGAGTTTTCGCAGAATGTCCCAAATTATCAGACGTCAAACTTCCACAGTCTTTGTTTAGAATCGGCATTGGCGTATTTGAAGGCGATGACAGCCTGACTGAAATTTCTTTACCATGCAGAGTTGAAAGTATCGGTACAAGCGCACTCAACTGTAAGAATTTGAAAACCATTATTGTTGAGCCACACAACCCAAGTTATATTGCAATAGACAATGTCTTATTCAGCCGTAATGGAAGTGCATTGGTAAGATACGCTCCAGGCAAAGAAAACTCTACATTTGTCATACCAGACCAAGTAGCAAAAATTGGAGAAGAGGCATTTTGGGGATGTGGCAACTTAAATGAAGTAACACTTACAGGGAATGTGGTAATCGTTGCAAAAAAAGCTTTTATGGCATGTACAGCGTTAGACCATATAGACATTCCATCCCGAGTTGAGAAAATTGATGAAAACGCATTTGAGAACTGCACAAATTTGACAGTTGTGAATTTCTCAAACGGAATCACCAGCATAGGAAATCAAGCCTTTAAGAACTGTAAAAAGTTAAAAAGAGCAGATCTTCCAATGTCACTCGTAAAAATTGGAGATGAAGTATTTTCCAACTGTGAAAGTATGACATATTGCGACATTCCTTCAAGCGTCGATTACATTGGCAAAGATGTGTTTAAAGGCACACAAATCAGCAAATAAAATAGTAACTTGTAGATAATAGAGACATGAAATTTGAGATAAAGCTTCAGGAAGAAAATACTCTTCGCGAAAAGATTAAAAACAACATCGACGAAATTAAAGATTGTGGAGAAATAAGAGTATTCGGACCTCTTGGAGATTCCGACTTCATTTGTCTCAAACAAATTACAGGTACTAAAGGTTTCGTCAAATCACTTGACATAGCAAACACAGATGGTTTAACTGTTGTCGATAGATATACATTTGAGGAAGGTAATATTCTTTCCAGCGTCAAACTTCCATCAAGTGTGGAAAAACTGGGTTGGGGCGCATTCTGCATGAGCGACCGACTTACCAACGTAAGCATGCCAAGCACCATCGAAGCAATTGACAACTATGCATTCAACGGATGCAGTTCTCTAAAATCTATAACTTTACCTTCGAAATTGGCTGTATTAGGAAATCAATCTTTTGGAGACTGTCCAAAATTAGAAGAAATAAAGATTGCTTCGACCAACAAAACCTTCAGCACCACAAATGGCATCTTATACAGCAGAAATGGAGAAGTGCTTATTAAATACCCTGCCGGGAAAACCGACATCAAATTTGTGATTGACAATGACATTCAGATCATTCACGAAAACGCATTCTTCATGTGCGAAAATTTGTTAGACGTGGTTCTTTCAAACAATTTGAAAAAAATTGGGAAGGAAGCATTCTGTTCATGCACAGGCATTCAGCATATCGTAATTCCAGCATCAACCACACACATAGGAACAGATGCATTCAAAAATTGCAAATCATTGATTGAAATAAGCATAGAATCGGAAAATCCGCCAGCATATCTTCCTTCTGATGATGAATTAATTCTACCAATCAGAATTTACGTTCCATCCAAATCTCTTGAAAAATATAAGAATGATGAAGGATGGGGCAAATTCACCAGGATTTTCGGAAAATAAATTCCTATTATTTCATGAATAATTCAGCAAACACAACATTCCTCCGGCACATTGTTTTTTGGAGAGGGTTATTGTGTTTGTTTTTTTTATGCATCTGCGGCTGCAAAGGCTATAGTTTCCTTTCTCTGGAAGACATACAACCAGGGGATCTGCAGCAACGCCTATTAAACCACAAAACCAATCTCACTGACATTAAAATAAGCGGAGAGCTAAACAACAAAGACATACTATATTTAGAGAATATCATCACGGAAAGCGACTTGCTTAGCCGGCTGGATTTGAGCGAGTGTTCCGTTTCATTACCTAACCATGCTTTTGCTGGAAGCCAATATTTGGAAGATGTGATTTTGCCAAAAAAATGTGAAATTCTACCCCACCATCTATTTAGCGGCTGCATATCTCTAAAAAAAATAATCGTTCCATCTGGTTGCGAAATCATAGAAGAAGAGGCTTTTAGTGACTGCTCAAATCTAAAGTCCGTAAAACTGCCAGAATCACTTGAAATAATCAAACGAGGTGCTTTCAAAGGTTGTAAACAAATCAGTCAAATCTTTTGTGCATCAAAAGAGCCTCCAACGTGCGAATCGCAGGTTTTTGACGACATATTGAATTGTGAATTGATAGTGCCCAAAGGATGTGCCAAGTATTATCGAAATGCGATAGGATGGGAAAATTTTAAAGAAATCAGCGAAGACAAGCATGTCGCAGAAGATTTCGACACTAAATGGGGGAAAAACTGATTTCATGTAAAAAAACATTGAAAAAAATGATGTGAGGATGCTTTTTTTTCTTTAATTTTATAATACATATAATAACACAACAAAAAAAGCATCAACAAATATGGCAATCATAAAAAACAACAAACCAGGGGAACTCTGCAACGCATCCACAAATTGGGATTCTGTTACAGCCGCTGAGATTGAAGGTTGTATCAATTTTAACGACTGGGAGTTCTTGGGGAGACAAGCCCAAAACGGACTCAAAAAAATCGACTTAAAAAAAACATCGGGACTAACAAAAGCCGCAGACCTGAATCACGTATTCTATGGCAGTCAACTTGAATCACTTATTCTGCCAGAAGGTGTCACATTCATCGATGAAAAGTGTTTTGAAGGATGCACAAAGCTTAAAAACATTTCACTTCCTGAAAGTATAAACTATATTGGGGGATACGCATTCCTCCGTTGCAGTCTTACTGAGGTTAAACTGCCAAACAAACTTCGCAGATTTGGTCCGAGAGCATTTGCAGACTGTTCAAATCTAAGGTCGGTTCATCTACCTGAATCACTTGAAGAGCTAGGCTACTGCGCATTTGAAGAATGTGTAAGTTTGGAACACGTCACAATGCCTAAAGGCGTAAAAACACTTCCAGAAGAAACCTTCATGAATTGCGTCAGCCTTAAGTCTGTAGAATTGAATGATGGTTTGGAAGAGATTAAAGAAGGAGCATTTGAATACTGTACCGGACTTGAAAGCATCACCATTCCATCGACTGTGAAACGCATAGAAAAAAGAGCGTTCAAAGGATGTTCCAGCCTCAAGAAGATCATTCTTCCTGAAGGGTTAACAGAAATTGAAATAAAAACATTCGAAGATTGCAGAGCATTAAAAGAAATCGTTATTCCTCAAACAGTCACAACAATCAAGAAAGAAGCATTCCGCGGTTGTAAGAGTCTTAAAAAAGTTGTCATGCCTGAAGGAAATACAAGTAAAATTTCCGCAGGATATATCATCCGTTACGGCGTAAGAACAATTGATGACGAAGCATTCCGCGATTGTTCTTCACTTGAGCATATTACATTGCCAAGTTCACTTGCGCACCTCGGCTCATACATTTTTAGAGATTGCAAAGAACTACGCATTGTCCATTGCAATGCACAAGTACCACCATTATGTTTACCTAAGACCTTCCATTGGGCAGACAACATGGAGGTAATTGTACCAGCACAAAACAAAGACACTTATAAAAAAGCCTACGGGTGGAGCGAAGTGTTAAGCGAAATCGTATATGAAGATGAGGTGAACCCTTCTGTGTCCGACATGAGTGTACTCAGCAACAAAACAGCAAATGCAAGAATAAAAGGGCTTGAAAAAGATGAGGATGTCGAAGATGTGAACCCTTCTAATGGCGCAAGTTTTAGCAATTTGAATAAAGACATTGTCAACCTCAGCAACGAAACTGACGTTGAAGAAGTCGATCCATCTAGTGGCCTCAGTTTCGGTGAAAACAACCAGAGAATTGTAGGTTTAACCAGCGAGACAGACGTTGATGATGTCGATCCTTCTAGCGGTCTCAGTTTTAGTGAAAACGGGAAACGAATTGTAGGTCTTTCCAGCGATACAGACAACGACGATGTCAACCCGAACTGCGGAGCAAGATTTGATATATCCCAAAAGAAAATCACAAACTTATCTGCTGATATTAATGACGATGATGACGTGAATCCGTCGGTTGGAGCATCTTTTTAACAGAGCCGTGTTTTAATACAAAAATTTGTCTATCACAAAAAAAATATATAAATTTGAGTATCTAAACAATTCGATGTTATCATCATCATAAGGGAGCGAACAAAGTTCACACATCATTACATAAAATTTTAACACACATACAACAAAAATTATGGAAGAGTTCATTTCACCCTGGATGCTATTTGCCATCGTTGCTGTCGTCTGTTTAATAGCAGAACTGACAACGGGGACATTTTACATACTTTGTTTCGCATTTGGCGCCATCATCACCATGCTATTTTCTTTCATGAATATCGACATAAAGATTCTAGCAATTATCTTCAGTATTTCATCCGTAGCATGCGTTTGTTTCATCAGGCCTCTATTGCTCCGCTTTGAAGATAAGAAAAAAGCAGTAAAAATGAATGTTGACGCAATAATCGGTGCAAAAGGTATAGTTTCGGAAGAAATTCCAGAGTACGGTTACGGAAGAGTTAAAGCTGGTGGCGATGACTGGAAAGCCCAATGCGAAAATGGCGTGAAACTGGCAGTAGGCACACGAATTGAGGTTATTGGCAGAGACAGCCTAATTTTAACAGTAAAAGAAATTTAAACAATTCTAATCATTAACAAATATTATTATGGAATTTATCATTGCAGGACTAGTGATTGTCGCAATCATATTAGTCAAAACGTGTTTGGTCATCGTTCCACAATCCGAGACCAGAATCATTGAACGTCTTGGTAGGTACAAAGAAACACTTGAACCAGGTGTGAACTTTATCATTCCTTTTATTGATCAGGCGAAAAACATTGTAATCAGATCAAGAGGCTTTTACAAATACTCCAACATCATCGATCTTCGTGAACAGGTTTTTGACTTCGACAAGCAAAACGTTATTACCAAAGATAACGTACAGACAGAAATCAATGCCCTTTTGTATTTCCAGATTGTAGATCCAAAGAAATCAGTGTATGAAATCGACAATTTGCCAAACGCAATAGAAAAATTGACACAGACAACCCTCCGTAACATCATCGGTGACATGTCACTCGACCAGATGCTCACATCACGCGACACAATCAACACAAAACTTCGCGCCGTTCTTGATGATGCTACTAACAAATGGGGTGTGAAAGTAAACCGCGTAGAACTTCAAGACATCACTCCTCCTGCCTCAGTTCTCCAAGCCATGGAAAAACAGATGCAAGCAGAACGAAACAAACGTGCGACGGTCCTCACCAGTGAAGGTGAAAAGGCTGCAGCCATTTTGAAGTCTGAAGGTGAAAAAGCCGCACTCATCAACCAGGCAGAAGCTGCAAAACAGGCTCAGATTTTGCATGCAGAAGCAGCCAAAGAGTCATCGATTCTTCAGGCTGAAGGTGATGCCACTGCACGTTTAAGAAAAGCAGAAGCAGAAGCTGCAGCCATCGAAAGAGTGGCAGCCGCAGTTGGACAGAGTTCAAACCCTGCAAACTATTTGCTTGCTCAGAACTATATTCAAATGATGCAGAACCTTGCAAACGGCAACCAGACAAAAACCGTATTCCTTCCTTTTGAGGCAAGCAACATGCTTGGCAGCCTAGGAGGCATCAAAGAATTGTTCAAGAACTCATAATTCTGCAATATTGAATTACAATAAAAAAGGGCGCTTAAGCGCCCTTTTTTATTGACTATTAAAAAACTTTGTAAATCAACGATGAACGTAATAGTATAATTTACCCGTTTCCTCAGACTCAAGAACCAACTGATTCCAATTCAATCTGTTCACATAATAGTATTCAACATCGCCGTTTCTGTACTCAATTACAAGTTCAGAATTGCTTTTACCAATGAAATGATATCTACCGCTGTCATAACGAACACCATCACAGTCAACGAGCTCTACTCGACCTTCATCATAGAAGTTAATATAGGAATCAAACTCGCAATAAGTGTGACCAGAACGAAATTCGGGATACCACACACCATAATCTATGTAATCATAAGCATCGTAATGAGGTACATGATGATCATCATCCCAGTAGTCTTCTCCATCAACGACCAAGCATGATGACGCTGTAAAAGCAATGCCTAATGCGATGGGTAAAGAGAAAAGAAAACGTTTTATATTCATATGCGTTAAATATTTCATTGTTTCAAATTGTGAAATTATAAAAATTTCTTGAAATAACATCTATGATATTAAGAAAAACATGAATAATTAGTTTTTCTATAATAGGTAAAACAATAAGCATACCAAAAATAACAGCAAACAAAAAAAAGAGGAAAAATTTTGACAATAAAGAAAAAAAAGATAACTTTGCATCCGATAATTTTTTTCAAAGTTTAATTATATAACAAAAATGGCAACTACTAAAATTAGATTGCAGAGACACGGCCGAAAGGGGTACGCGTTTTACCACATCGTCGTAGCGAATAGCGCAGCTCCACGAGATGGAAAGTACATTGACAGAATTGGAACATACAATCCAAACACCAATCCAGCTATCGTAGAGTTAAACTTCGAAAAAGCTTTGAAGTGGGTTAACATTGGTGCACAGCCAACTGACACAGCTCGCAACATTCTCAGCAAGGAAGGCGTTTATTTGATGAAGCACCTTCAGGGTGGGGTTAAGAAAGGCGCATTTGATGAAGCTGAAGCACAGAAGAGATTCGATGCATGGAAAGCTGAAAAAGACGCTAAGACCAACAAGATCAAGAACAGCTTGAACGAAAAGGCTGCTCAGGCTGCTAAAGAACGTCAGTCTGCAGAAGAAGCAATGTTCAAGGCAAAAGCAGAAGCCGTTCAGAAGAAGAAAGCCGCTGAGGCAGCAGCAAAAGCTGAAGCAGAAGCAGCAGCAAAGGCTGAAGCAGAAGCAGCAGAAGCTCCAGCAGCAGAAGAAGCCGCAGCTCCTGAAGCATAATTCTGTAAAAATATTAAAAAGTGCATCTTTTCAGATGCACTTTTTTTGTTTTTATCAGTTTAAGTTCAAAAATAACGACAATTCGATGCAAATTATAGGTATTTTCATTAGAAGTTATTATATTTGCATAATCAAAGACAAATTTAGGCGTAAAAACAAAGGGTAAATATAGAAACATGTTTTCACACATTTCAAACATAGGCTCGAACATTGTCGTGGTGGTCGTGAAAAACTACTAAGACAAGAGAGAGTGTGCAATATGGTTCTCAAAAAATACAAAGCCTTTCTCTTGCAACTTAAGAGAAAGGCTTTTATTATCTTACCAACTTTGTTCGCATTTTTCAAACAGACAATATAATAAAAAAATATACACATGGAATACAAAAACAAACTTCGCAGTTCCGTATGCACAGACGGACGCAGAATGGCAGGAGCCCGCGCATTATGGGTTGCCAACGGTATGAAAAAAGAGATGTTTGGCAAACCTATCATTGCCATTGTCAACTCTTTCAACCAGTTTGTTCCAGGCCACACTCATTTGCACGAGATCGGTCAAATTGTTAAAGAAGAAATAGAAAAATTGGGCTGCTATGCAGCAGAATTTGACACTATCGCTATTGACGACGGTATTGCAATGGGACACGATGGCATGCTTTATTCATTGCCTTCAAGAGACCTTATCGCAGATTCTGTAGAATACGTTGTCAATGCACACAAAGCAGATGCCATGATCTGCATTTCAAACTGCGACAAAATCACACCAGGAATGTTGATGGCATCTATGCGTCTGAACATCCCTACCGTTTTTTGTTCTGGAGGCCCAATGGAAGCAGGCAAGTGGAAAGGTGAGAACATTGACCTTATCACAGCAATGGTAAAAGGCGCTGACAGCAGCGTCAGCGACAGCGAAATGGACGAAATCGAACAACACGCTTGCCCTGGTTGCGGAAGCTGCTCTGGTATGTTCACTGCCAACTCAATGAACTCACTCACTGAAGCCATCGGTTTATCTTTGCCAGGCAACGGCACCATCCTCGCAACTCACACCAATCGCATTCAGCTCTTCAAAGACGCAGCAAAACAGATTGTAGAAAATGCATTCAAATACTACAGAGATGGTGACGACAGCGTATTACCACGAAGCATCGCAACCCGTGAAGCATTCATGAATGCTATGACTCTTGATATCGCCATGGGCGGCTCCACAAACACCATCCTCCACTTGTTGGCTGTTGCCAATGAAGGTGGCGTTGACTTCAAGATGGTGGATATTGATAAACTTTCACGCAAAGTTCCATGTCTTTGCAAACTTGCTCCTAACACAACAAAATTCTCTATTCAGGAATGCAACCGCGCAGGTGGTATCCTCGGTATTCTTGGAGAATTGGCAAAAGGCGGACTTCTCAACACCAATCTGAAGCGCGTCAATGGTGCCACACTTGGTGAAGACATCCAGAAATACAGCATCACAGGCGCCAATGTTGATCCAGAAGCCAAACGCATCTACTCTACCGCCCCAGCATTCAAGTTCAGCAATAAGATGGGATCACAGAGCTGCACTTACGAGACTCTCGACACCGACCGTGCAAATGGTTGCATTCGCGACATTGAACACGCATACACAAAAGATGGTGGCTTGGCAGTATTGTTTGGAAATATCGCACTCGACGGCTGCGTAGTGAAGACCGCAGGTGTAGATCAAAGTATTTGGAACTTCAAAGGAACAGCTCGCGTATTCAACTCACAAGAAGACGCTTGCGAAGGAATCCTTGGTGGGAAAATCAAAGCAGGAGATATTGTCATTATCACATACGAAGGTCCTAAGGGAGGTCCGGGCATGCAAGAGATGCTCTACCCTACAAGTTACATCAAATCAATGCATCTTGGCAAGGAATGTGCGCTCATCACAGACGGTCGTTTCTCTGGTGGCACATCAGGTCTTTCCATCGGACACGTATCCCCAGAAGCCGCATCAGGCGGAAATATCGGTTTGGTAAAAGATGGTGATATCATCGAAATCGACATTCCAAGCCGCAGCATCAACGTAAAAGTAAGTGACGAGGAACTCGCACAGCGCCGCAAAGAAGAAGAAGCCAAAGGAGCAAACGCATGGCAGCCAAAACGCGACCGCGTCATTTCAAAAGCACTCAAATGCTACGGCAAAATGGTTGCATCAGCCGACAAAGGTGGTATAAGAATCATTGACTAATAAAGCCATTATAATGAGCAAAGAATTAATCACAGGTGCAGAAGCGCTAATGCGTTCATTGCAAGCCGAGGGAACAACCACAATATTTGGTTACCCAGGCGGTTGCATTATGCCCGTATTCGATGCGCTTTACGATTATACACGTCCAGAAAACCCAATCTTCAACCATGTGCTTGTCCGCCACGAACAAGGTGCGGCTCATGCTGCAGAAGGTTATGCCAGAACAAGCGGGAAAGTTGGAGTATGCCTTGTAACCAGCGGCCCTGGTGTGACTAACACCATCACCGGTATAGCCGATGCTATGATGGACAACACACCTATCATAGTGATTGCCGGTCAGGTTGGCACTCCGGCCATTGGCAGCGACGCATTCCAAGAAGTTGACTTGGTTGGTATAACCCAGCCGATTTCAAAGTGGAGTTACCAAATCAGAAAGCCTGAAGATATTGCATGGGCGGTATCTCGAGCTTTCTACATTGCCAATACAGGAAGAAAAGGACCTGTAGTTCTTGATTTTCCAAAGAATGTTCAGACTGCCAAATTTGAATATGAACCACAGACTGTTGACTTTATCCGCAGTTATACCCCATATCCAACACCGGCAGCTGACCAAATAGATAAAGCAGCAGAATTGATTAACGGAGCTAAAAAACCTTTAGTTCTTGTTGGTCAGGGTGTAGAATTGGCTGAAGCCAGAGAAGAATTGAAACAATTCGTAGAAAAAGCCAATTTGCCATTTGCCAGCACCATGCTGGGCCTTTCGGCAATGCCAAGCAACCACCCGCTGAACAAGGGTATGCTCGGAATGCACGGAAATCTGGGGCCAAACGTAAAAACGCAGGAATGCGACGTAATTATAGCAGTCGGCATGCGTTTTTCTGACCGTGTAACAGGACGTCCGTCTAACTATGCGAAACAGGCAAAAATCATTCATTTTGACATTGACAAAACCGAATTCAGCAAGAACATCCCAGCAGATGTTTGTATTCTCGGAAACTGCAAAGAAACCCTACCAATGGTCACCAAACTATTGATAGAAAACAACCATAATGAATGGATTGAAAGTTTCAAGCAGTATGATCAAAAGGAATACGACAAGGTCATTTCTGCGGAAGTTCACCCTACAACCGGTCCACTCAAAATGGGAGAAACAATCGCAAAAGTCACCAAAGCGACTGGGAATAAGGCCATTTTGGTAACAGACGTAGGTCAGAATCAAATGATGAGCGTTCGCTATTTCAAATTCACAGAACCTCATAGCGTAGTATCCAGTGGAGGACTTGGCACAATGGGTTTCGGATTACCAGCAGCAATAGGTGCAGCAATAGGTGCTCCAGACAGAACTGTATGCTTCTTCACAGGTGATGGTGGACTCCAAATGACAATAGAAGAACTTGGTACCATCATGGAGCAGAAAACTCCGGTGAAGATCATATTGTTAAACAACAACTATTTAGGAAACGTTCGTCAATGGCAGGAAATGTTCTTCAATCATCGCTATTCATTTACGCCAATGATGAATCCTAAATACGAACTCATTGCAAAGGCATACGACATCAATTATGAATTGGTGACGGAAAGAGAAAAACTTGATGCCGCAATTGACAAAATGATTAAAACAGAAGGTGCATATCTGTTGGAAGTCGCAGTTATAGAGGAAGTTGATGTATTGCCAATGACCCCTCCAGGTGCCAATGTTGACGAAATGTTACTTGAAATAAAGAGATAAAAGCATGGAAAAGAAGCTATATACCTTAATCGTGCATTCGGAGAATATCGCCGGCATATTAAGTCAGATAACAGCCGTTTTCACACGTTTGCAAGTAAACATTGAAAGTTTGAACGTGTCGGCATCTTCCATAAAAGGCATTCACAAATACACCATCACAGCTTATAGCGATGAAGAACAGATTTACAAAATCAGTCGATTGATTGAAAAGAAAATCGATGTGCTTCAAAGCCGTGTGATGACAGATGATGAGATTTTCATACAAGAAGTAGTATTGATGAAGATCAGCACACCTGTGATGCTCAACAACGAGAACGTATGTAAAACCATAAGAGAGCACAACGCTCAAATACTAGAATCCAACCACACCTATTCTGTCGTAACAATGACAGGAAAGACGGATCAGATTATGGATTTATATTTCTCATTGGATGAGATGAACTGTGTATTGCAGTATTCTCGTACAGGACGTATTGTTATCACGAAATCAACTGAAGAACCACTCAGCGACAAACTCGCAAAACTTGAGCGAGAAAACCATTAATCTCTGCTGATTTTATCGCAGTATATAATCAATAATTAAGAAAAGTTGATTAACTTTGCATGAAATTCGCCGTTCTATGCAATAAAAAGTATGGTTCGGATACTTCAGAGGATAAAAAGAATAAATAAATCACTGATTTTTAATAAATATTAAATCATGGCAAAAATGAACTTTGGCGGTGTAGAAGAAACCGTCATCACCAGCAAAGAATTCTCATTGGAGAAGGCTCGTGAAGTTTTGAAGAACGAAACTATCGCCGTTATCGGTTGTGGTGTACAGGGTCCAGGTCAGGCTCAGAACTTGCGTGACAATGGTTTCAACGTAATCGTTGGCCAGCGTCAGGGTAAGACCTATGAAAAAGCTGTAAAAGACGGATGGGTTCCAGGTGAAACCCTCTTCTCTATCGAAGAAGCTGCAGCAAAAGGTACAGTTATCATGTGCTTGCTTTCAGACGCTGCCGTTATCAGCGTATGGCCTACTTTGAAGCAGTACCTCACTCCAGGTAAGGCTCTTTACTTCTCACACGGTTTTGCTATCACTTGGAACGATCGCACAGGCGTAGTTCCTTCAAAGGATATCGACGTTATCATGGTTGCCCCTAAGGGTTCAGGTACATCACTCCGTACTATGTTCCTCGAAGGTCGTGGTTTGAACTCATCATACGCAGTTTACCAGGATGCAACAGGCAAGGCTCTTGAAAAGACACTCGCTCTTGGTATCGGTATCGGTTCAGGTTACATGTTTGAAACTACCTTCATCCGTGAAGCCACTTCTGACCTTACCGGTGAACGTGGTTCATTGATGGGTGGTATCCAGGGCTTGCTTTTGGCTCAGTACGAAGTTCTCCGTGAAAACGGTCACTCACCATCAGAAGCATTCAACGAAACTGTAGAAGAATTGACTCAGTCATTGATGCCATTGTTCGCAAAGAACGGTATGGACTGGATGTACGCTAACTGCTCTACTACTGCACAGCGTGGTGCTCTCGACTGGATGGGCCCATTCCACGATGCTATCAAGCCAGTTGTTGAAAAGCTTTATGCTAACGTTAAGTGTGGTAACGAAGCTCAAATCTCTATCGACAGCAACAGCCAGCCAGACTATCGTGAAAAGCTCGAAAAAGAATTGAAGGCTCTTCGTGAAAGCGAAATGTGGCGCACTGCTGAAACTGTTCGTCAGCTCCGTCCTGAAAACAACTAATTTAGCACACAATAAAGCGCTATAAAAAAGCTGCCATCTCCGTTGAGATGGCAGCTTTCTTTTTTAACATTACTTATTGCCGCATATAATGCAGACAACTCATTTTTCTTTCTACTACTTGAAACGAAATTCAAAAGGTTTCCTATTCCTCGATAAGAAGCTTACAAGCAAGCATTTGACAATTCAAAAGGAACAGATGCTCCATTTACATTCTTAAAGTCACCTTTGTATTGGTATTCATTGTCTGTGATAGTAACCTTACCTTCATAATACCCTACCACCTTGCCATTCATTTTGGCTTCTATTTTCATGTCGCCCGTTTTCTCGTCAAAAGAAACCAATCGGAGATTACGTTTAGAGCCATTCAAGACGCATTCACCTTCTTTTTTTCCGCCAAAAGTAAATGACATCACATCCATTGTGCTAATTTTCCCACAGAAATGATATTGGAAATCATTCGGACGGAAAGGATACACATTGTCCGGTTCACCATAGTATGATATTTCACGAACCACCACCATATCTCCTTCTTTACGTTTCAACCAGTTTCCATGAGCATCGGTTTCCAGCACTTTCACATTTCTTTTTTCTCTCAAAGTCTCCCCTTCTTGTTCATTACCTTCGATATAAACTATTTCATTCACATTTCCGTCTGGTCCATAGTTATAAATCTGACTGAAATAATAACCTTCTTCTCCACCTACAATTGAGTCGAGTTTCCCTGAATTAGTGTAATAAAGCACAGTTCCGGTCCAAGTCATATAAAGACTTCCATCTGGTTGCTCCAGAATCTGACAACGATTGCCCATCCCACTAGTCATACGATAAATCAGTTGTCCCTTTTCGTCGAACTTTGCAGCCAGACCATCTATTTCATTCGAGACAACAAGTCTTACTGGTCCTTTCACTTCGTGAGCCAGTTTAACCTTTGTTTCTGCAGAAGCGGCTGTTTTTTCAAGGATTATAGTTTTTTGTTGAGATGTACTGTTTGTCGAATCCACAGATTGCCCGCCATTACCATTGTCGGCGCCACCAGTACATGAAGCCAGCACAACGGCCGATGCAAAAGCGTAATTGGAAAATTTCATTGAAAATCAGTTAAATAAATTAATAATAAACAAAAAAAGGAGTTCACAAATGAACTCCTTTTTGCGGTGCGGACGGGACTCGAACCCGTGACCCCATGCGTGACAGGCATGTATTCTAACCAGCTGAACTACCGCACCAGTTTTGTTTTACAATGCAAAATTATCACTTTTTTTTTACAATGCAAATTTTCAAGAAGATTTTTTTGTTTTTATTCAAATATGTTGGCACTTTCGCCAACAATTTATGCGGATTACACAAAATAACAGAAATTTTCCATGGAGATGTTCGAATGAATGTCATTAACTCGATATAGAAGAAAACAAACAACGGAAAAATTGTTAAAAAAGTCGTTGGGATTCAAAATTTTCACGACTTATTTATTCTTCTATTCATATTTTTTGTAATTTGGCAATAAATTGTGTCATATGTGCGTGTAAAGCACATGAAAAGTATATAGAAGACACAAAAACCCAACGCTCATCAAGGTGCAAAAAGGTTTGAGCGAATAAAATGGTTGCTTCAAGCGACCACTTGCCAGATGGCAAGAACAACATATTAAAAAAGGCGTTTTCTGGACGCTTTGGTTTTGGCGGTGTAGAACTTCGCAAACTCTTATCATCAAGTCAAAAACAAAGCAACGGGAAATGCCTCATGAAGGTGTAGATGTCACACTAATCATTGATGCTGGGAATCCAAACTGTGCCCTTTCTTCAATGAGTGTTGTTGTATATATACCTCTCGTGGGGCTGTTCCGCGTTGCTCGTTTCGACTTGATGGGCAAATGCGAAGGCCTTACACCGTGGAACGAGCGACAGGAGCTGGCTCCACGTTCTTTTTTGATATGGAATGGGAAAATGAAAAAACTACCGCCCTTGGGGTCATGCGGAACTAATTAATAGAACGGTATGCCCGTAACCAAATATACGTTTTCCGGTCATGAAAGTTTCACATGCAAGACATTGTGGTTGAAGAAGGGATATGATTTTATTCGGAGCAACAAAAAATTCAATTCTCCTGACTCTGTAGTAGAATTGGGAGTTGGTAAGAATATGGTTGCATCAATACGTTATTGGATGCGTGCATTTGGTTTAACTATAAATGACGAAATACAAACTATAGCCGATTACATTTTTGATTCGAATACGGGCAAAGACCCATACATTGAAGACCTGGGTACTTTATGGCTTTTGCATTTTCTTCTTGTAAGCACATGTGAGGCTACACTTTATAATATTCTCTTCACCCAACTGCAAAGAGAACGAAAGTTATTCGATCGTTTGCATTTGTTGAATCTCGTAAAGAGATTGATGACAGAAGATGGCAAACAGAGTCAGTACAATGAGAATTCAGTGAAGAAAGATGTTGGCACCTTGCTTCTGAACTATGTGCTTCCACAGAAAACAAAGGCATTGGATGATTATAGTTCCTTGTTGATTGATCTCGACTTAATCCGCATGGACGCAGACGGCAAAAACTTCCTATTCAATATTGAAGGTAAGCGTCAGATTCCATGGCAGATTTTCCTTTATGCTGTAATCAGAATGAAGGGTAAGGACAATACCATCAGCTACGACTTGTTGCAAGAAATCGGTTTGGCATTCTGTATGAATGACATGGAAGTCATCGAAATGTGCAAGATTATTGAGGCACATCGCTTCAATGATGTGCGTTATACTGATACTGCAGGTATTCGTCAACTGCAGTTTATCAACGAAATCACGGAAGAAGAGGTCTTGAACGAATACTATGGCTAAGAAAACGTTTACTTTATCAGCAAATATCGAAAACGGTATTGCGGAAGGTTCTAAATACATTGTAACGCCCAACGTACAAAAAGTGTTACAGGAAATTGTGGAAGGTTACCACACGGGTATTCATTCCTTCTCCATCATTGGCACTTATGGTACGGGGAAGTCTTCATTCCTGCTCCACCTTGAGCAAGACCTGCTAGCATCCACAAAGAAAAAAGAACTATTGAAGAATACCCACCTGCTTTATGATGGAAATTTTGAGATACTAAATATCCTGGGGGATTCAAATTCACTGGAAAACTTGCTTCGTAGAAAATTGCAGGAAATCGTTCAGACAGACGATACCGATGTACTATCGCTCGTAAAGACATATTACGCAAATCTGAAGAAGCAAAACAAGTTTCTGCTAATAGTCATTGATGAATTTGGCAAGGTGTTAGAGCATGCAGCCAAGCACGCACCTGAGGAAGAGCTCTATTTCTTCCAAAAGTTTACCGAGGTTGTCAATGCACCAAGCCGCAACATACTTCTCCTCACCACCTTGCATCAGAACTTCTCTGCATACGCTGGAAAATTGAGTCAAACGCAAAAGAACGAATGGACAAAGGTAAAAGGACGTTTCCAAGAGGTGGTATTTGCAGAACCCATCGAACAACTGCTTTATCTTGCAGCCGAACACATATCGACAGAGTTCAAGTATAAGCAGCCAGACAAGAACTTCCATAAAATCTACCAAATTGCTATTGATGGTAAGTTCATTGCCAAAGATTTCGACTTCAATACAGCTTGCAAACTGTATCCAATGGACACGTTTGCTGCCTACGCAATCACTCGAGCCATCCAGCGCTATGGGCAAAATGAACGTTCTCTATTCTCTTTCCTCAATGCCAAGGGAGCGCATTCTGTCAGCGTATATAAGGATAAGGAAAATAACACCTACAACCTTGCCGATGTTTATGATTATGTTACCAACTCATTCCATTCGTATCTGAATGATGCAAATAGCGACTCAACAGGTTGGAGTGCAATCCGACTATCCATCGAACGTGTAGAAGGTAGCGACTGGAAAGTGCCTCAACAGATGCTTGATGCCATAAAAATTGTAAAGGCAATCGGAATGCTGAATCTCTTCGGTAATGCAGGTTTCACGATGATACATAACGAAATGACTGATTATGCAAGTATGGCATTAGGCGTAAAGTTCGCAAGTTCCATTCTGCATGAACTTGAGCGTCTTAAGATTGTACGTTACGCTGAATATAAGAAGCGCCTTATCCTATTCGAGGGAACCGACATCAACATCGAGGAAGAGATAACAAACGCTTCATTGGTAGTACCTAAGCCTATAAATTTCGTGGACGACCTGAGAGTATATTTCAACAATCGAGTATCACCAGTTAAGGCATACTACTACCACAGAGGCACACCAAGATATTTCGAGTATCAACTGTTAGATCATCCTCAAGATCTTGTTCCAACAGGTGATGTAGATGGCTTTGTGCAGATGGTTTTCGGCACTTCAGATAAACAGTACGAGGAATTGGAAACATTCAGCAAGAACTGCGAACATGCCATCATCTTTGCCTATTTCAACAATACGGGCGACATCGTTCAACGCCTCCACAACATACAAAAGTATCGTTACATCATAGAGAAGGTATTGGTGGACAAGAGCGACAGAGTTGCGTTGAAGGAACTTTATCTGCTCATGGAATACGAGAAAACATTGCTCAATAAGTCATTGTGTGAAAGTCTGTTCTCGTATCTTGATGATGTGACCTGGCTCTACAAGGGAGAGGTTCGCAAGGTGCATTCACATCGCGACTTCAACAAATTACTGTCAGAAGTTTGCGAGGACATTTATTCGCTTACCCCTATCATCAACAACGAACTATTCAACAAGCATAAATTGAGCAGTAATATCTCTGGTGCCAAGGCTAAGTACCTACAGGCTTTGCTGGAGAATAGCACAAAGGCTGACCTTGGCTTTGATGCAGATAAGTTTCCTCCTGAAAAAACCATTTACTATTCTTTGCTAAAGAATACAGGTCTTCATGTGAATGGTGAATTTACCGATACACCAACCAATCAAGACATAAAGACACTTTGGGATGCTTGTGAAGAGTTCTTAATCAGCACTCGCGAGAAAGCACGCAAGCTATCTGAATTAGTCAAGAAACTCTCGGCTCAGCCATACAAGATTAAAGATGGTGTATTGGAGTTCTGGTTGCCAACTTACCTCTTCATCAAGCGACAAGATTATTCACTCTATGGCGAGAATGGTCAGTATATTCCAAACTTCAACATCGAACTGCTCGACCTTATGAAGAAGCATATCGGTGAGTTCAAGATAAAAGCGTATGCCGTGGATGGGCTGAAACTACAACTGTTTAACCAGTACCGCAAGTTCCTCAACCTTGGCGACAACAGCAGCATCAAGAGTGGTGCGTTTATAGAGACGATAAAGCCATTCCTATTCTTTTACAACCGCCAGCTTAACGATTATGCAAAGCACACCAAATCCTTGCCACACGAGGAATCTATCAAATTCCGAGAGGTGTTGGCTCTAGCAAAGGATCCAGAGAAAGCATTCCTTGAAGACCTGCCAGATGCTTTGGGCTATGATGTTGACAAACTAAAGGACGAGAGTGCAGTACAGGAATACTGCTATGTTATTCAGCGTGCCATTAGCGAGCTTCGTGGCTGTTATAATCAGCTCATTGACCGCATCGAGAGCAATCTGATTGAAAGCCTTGGTTTTGAGTCTGGCGAATATATAGAGTACATCCAGGAAATACAGCAACGTTTGTCAAAGGTAAAACCACACTTGCTGAATCCCCGTCAGAAGGAGTTCTATCAGCACGCTATGGCTCAGTTTGACAATCGTACGGAATGGTACCAGTCGGTTTGTTTTACTGTACTAGGATCTCCACTTGATCGCATGACGGACGATCAGGAACCAAAATTGCACGATGACATTGTATTCCTATTCAAGGAATGTGAGCAAAAGGCGGTTCTATCGGAAAGTCTCAACTACAAGATTAATGAGAAGGAAGAGGCTCGTTCGCTAGAACTTGAATCAAAGATAAATAACATTCTGTCAGGTGACAACAACCTTGATGTTTACACCTTGATGCGAATTCTACAAAAGAGATTGAACAATGACTAAAGTACGTCACATATTAGGCATTTCAGGTGGTAAGGATAGTGCTGCACTCTCCATCTACCTGAAGCAGAAATACCCTCAGCTGAAGATTGAGTACTACAACTCTGACACTGGTTGTGAACTAGCAGAAACAGAGGTACTCATCGACCGATTGAGTGCCTACTTGGGTAATATCAAACGTTTACGTGCCGCAGAGGGAAGTCCAGAACCAACACCATTCGAGCATTTTTTAAAAGCGATGGGAGGCTTCCTACCTTCGCCACAGCAACGATGGTGCACAAAGAAAATGAAACTGGCAGAATTTGAACGCTATGCTGGAGAGGATTATGCAGTCAGTTATGTTGGCATACGTGGAGATGAAGATCGTGATGGCTATATTTCAAGTAAACCGAATATTCAAGCGGTATTCCCTTTTCGCAAGAATATATGGAGTCTCGACGTTATTAACAAAGTATTAAGCAACGACAATCAAAAGCAGATTGAAGGCTACTATGAAAAACTTTGTCCTGAGCGCATGAAAGAGGAGATAATGGAGATTGTTCGTAAGCCTATCACTAAACAATTTTTTTACTCAAAGAAATTGAATGCACTTCTTGACTTTGATGTAAAGCTTTTCAATCATGTTGTATTCAAATACCTACAAACCACAGAATATCCCGTAGGGAAATTGACTGAAGAAGAATTTCCTTTACTTGACAACGATGATGTATTGGTAAAAGAAGACATCTTCCGTTTGCTTCGTGAAAGTGGTGTCGGTGTACCAGCATATTACGAAGAAATACCTTTTGAAGTAGATGGCAAAACTGGGACCTATTGTCGCAGTCGATCAGGGTGCTATTTCTGTTTCTTTCAACAGCGCATTGAATGGGTATGGTTACTAGAACGACATCCAGACCTTTATGAGAAAGCCATGACTTTCGAAAAAGATGGATACACCTGGATTCAAGGTGAAACACTTGCAGACCTTGCAAAACCAGAGCGTGTACGTCAAATAAAATTAGACATCATCAAACGTCAGGAGGAAGCCAAGAAGAAACAACAAGGGACTGCCCTAGTTGATATTCTTGGAGACGAATTGATGTGTGCAAATTGCTTCATATAATACAAAGACATGCTCAAGAACGATGTAATATGGCCTGACCATAGACAATTTGACTCTAAGACAGAGTGGGAACCCATAGGTTTCTTTTCTGAATGCCTGTGTAACGCCACCACATTTGATTTGATGTTGGGATTCTTTTCTTCGTCTGCTATTGAAGTATTAGCAGACGGTTTCGCCATGTTCCTCTATCGTGGGGGAAAAATGAGGCTTATCATTAATGACGTGCTTTCTCAAGAAGACCAAGACTTTATCGTAAAAGGAACAGAAAGAAGTATTTTCGATTATTTTGAGATAGACAATTTGGAGAAGATGAAGGAAACACTTTCAAAGAGAAATAAGCATTTCTTTGATTGTCTGTCCTTTCTTATCCAAGAGAATCGAATAGAAATAAAGATTATTCGTCCTCGTAACAGTATCGGCATTTCTCACTCAAAACTTGGTGTATTTAGCGATGCATACAACTCCATTGGTTTCAATGGTTCTTGTAATTTCTCTCGTAACGCCTTGATAGAGAATATCGAAAGCATCACCATTGATTGCGATTGGGATGGCGATGTTTCAAAAAACAGAGTACGTCATAACAAAGAAATTTTCAACAAAGCATTTTCCGGAGAGAATCCTAATTACCTATACATTGAGGCGAACAAAATAAAAAGTAATATACAGCATTGTTTCTGCAAGAAGGACGTTGAGGAACTGCTTGAAGAAGAGGAAGAAATTATGGTTAAGGATAAGAAAAACTATCCTATAAACAACAATGTTGCCTATGCCTTGAAACGGACTCGCGAGAAGGTAAATAGTGCAATTTCCCTAATCAAAGAGAAACACCCAAAGACTGTTGTTGATAAGTATTCTCCATCTTTCCCTTATTTATCTGGACCTCGTGAATATCAAAAGCAAGCATTCGATAATTGGGTTGCGAACAAGCAAAAAGGATTATTTGCAATGGCAACTGGTACGGGTAAAACAATAACGTCATTAAACTGCCTTCTGAATATATATAAAGGTAAAGCAGGATTCTACAAAGCTATCATACTCGTTCCTACCACTGTGCTTGTAGAACAATGGGAAGAGGAATGCAAGAAATTCCATTTTGATAATATCATAAAGGTCTATTCAAAAAATTCATCCTGGAAGAAATCTCTTGATAACATTATCCTACAAGAGAAAATTGACGATGAAAATAAGTTGAACTATGTCATCATTTCTACATACGCATCCTTTGCACGAGACAATGTGTTCACAATTTTCACACAATTGCCAAAGAAGAAGGTCCTTTTTATTGCAGACGAGTGCCACAATATAGGAGCAGGTAAAATCAAGGTAAGACTTCCATACATTCCTTTCCTTCGTAGGATAGGACTATCGGCTACTCCACAGCGGCAATTTGATGATGCAGGAAACAATGCTATCAATGACTTCTTCGGTATAAAGAACAGCTACACATTTGAATATTCCATGAAAGATGCAATACGTCAAGGTAAACTCTGTCAATACTACTATTATCCACATGTCGTTTATCTCAACTCAGAAGAGACAAAAAAATATAACGAACTTTCTGTAAAGTTGGCTAAAATGTATGTGATAGATAGCGACAGATTCAAAAACGACGACATGCTTATGGCATTGTTGTTGAAAAGAAAGCGTATCATTCATAAAGCGGAGGGGAAGAAAGTTGTGTTCAGTCAGATACTTAAAGAGCATCTTAGAAAAAAAGGTTCGTTAAAATATTCTCTAATCTATGTACCAGAAGGTAACGATCCTTCGGAGTATATGGATAACGACAATGATGAGCAAGACTCCATCAATGATGACAATGAGACGATGCATTTGATAGAGGAATATACTCGCCCGGTTGCAGAAGTAGATTCTCACACAACAGTCATGATGTTCACTGGTGAAACATCTAATCGAGACGAAATCCTCGAAAAATTTGCCAAGGGGCAGTTGGACGTATTGACATCAATGAAATGCTTGGATGAGGGAGTTGATGTACCAAGAAGTGAATTGGCGATTTTCTGTTCTAGTACAGGAAATCCTCGCCAATTCATTCAACGAAGGGGACGAATTCTTCGAACACACGAAGACAAGAAGTTCGCTATTATCCACGATTTAGTAGTTGCACCAAAGATTGATTATAGTTCACCGTCGTACAATATGGAGCGTAATCTACTTAATAATGAAATGAAAAGAGTTCGCGAGTTTGCCGACCTATCTCAGAATAGCAGCGACACAATAAAAGAACTCGAGGATATTCTGACATATTATAACTTACCTACATTTTAAAGCCTATGGAATTTAGAGCAAAAGACAAATTACTGCAAGCTGTACTGAAGGAACCAGTACTCTGCAATTTTGGAGATTATAACCCAGACGATTACCTGACCGTTGATGATGCTATAGATGCCGACAACGAGGTAGTTAGTGCTGTTGGTCGTATTATAGAAAGACAATCTTCTAATGTGTCAGACAAAGACATATATAGAGAGGTGTGTAACCATTTAAGATAGACACTATGGTTTTAAAAGAATTAGCAATACGAAATTTCCGTAGTTATTATGCAGATAATAACCATTTTGAGTTTAACCCTGAAGGACTGACACTTATTATCGGTGATAATGGTGACGGAAAAACGACTTTCTTTGAAGCCTTGGAGTGGCTTTTTGACACAACAGGACTTCGCGAAAAAGACGAGCTCAATAATGTTTCTGAGATGCGAAAGTCTCAGATGATCGTTGGTGATATTGACGAAGTACGAGTAACAATTAAATTTGAACATGAAGGGGATAAAGAATTAACAAAAGCTTTCACCTTCAGAAAAATTGACGTAAATAAAGTGGAGATTGTTAATCGCGAATTTTATGGTTTCCGCTTTGACGGTGTGGAACGTGAACAAGTTGATGGTCGTCAAATACTCAACTCATGCTTTGACGCAGAGATACGTAAGTATAGCATGTTTAAGGGGGAGACCCAACTTGACATTTTCCACGAAGATACAGAAGCTTTAAAACGTTTGCTTAAGAACTTCTCTGATATCACTCGCCTAGACAATTTCGCAGAACTTACATACAATTTGAAGGAACAAGCAAGCAAGGTTCATTCCAGTGAGTTGAAGAAGGACAAGAAAACAACTATCGAAGCAAACCGTCTTGAGCGAGAACTGGAAAAGATTGGGATTGAAATATCAGATGTTCGCCGACAGATTAGAGATCTGGAAGAAAATTCTCGCGTGTTCAAAGGTAAACTTGACATAATGGTGGATAACCGTGAAATCAAGGAAAAACTCGACTCTATAAACGATAGAATCAAGGAATATGAGGAAAAAGTGAGAAGGATGAGAAGTTCAACAATTATTGATTTTAACACTTCTCTACTTGACAATCAATGGATTCTATGTGCTTACCCTCAGATTTTTGAAGTTTTCAAGAAGAAAGTAGCCTCTTTCAGCAAAGAACGTCGCAAACAACATGACGAATACTTGATTGAGAAAGGTAAACAACAACAGCTTGCATCATTAGCACTTCCTGAAGGAATGACCAAACTTCCTTGGTTCGTACCTAATGAGGAGTATCTTGAGGAAATGATAGAAGAGGAGTGCTGCAAGGTTTGCGGAAGACGTGCACCAAAAGGTTCTGAACCATATGAATTTATGGTGCAGAAGTTACAAGAGGCATTAGTTCAACGTCAGAAACAGCAGAAGACAGAAGATGAAGATATCTTCAAGTACAATTATACAGAAGAACTGCAACACTTGAGTATTAGCTATAGTGGACCTATGGAACGTTCTGTTGCAAATCGCAAAAAATCAATTCTTGACGAATTGGATTTTATAGCCGAACGGACAAAAGATATGCAGAAATGGCAGCAGGCACTTGATGATGTTAAAGATGAGAAATCTCGTCTTCTTTCACAACTAAATGGTGTATCAGAAGATGACATTAGCCGATCAGCGAAGGATGTTCGTGATTTCATGAACAGACATGAAGATGCACAACGCAGATTGGGTGAGTTACGTATAATTCTTGAAGAATTACGCAAGAATCAAGAAGATAAGCAGGTAGAATTATCTTCTCTGGATACCGGCAACAAGGAGATAACACGACTCGGTCGAATTCACAATGTTTTCGACCATATTTATAAAGCTTTTATTTCTGCGAGAGAGACAAATCGCAGGAATTTCATTTCTCAACTTAAAGACCTTTCAAATCAGTATCTTGCGAATTTGAGCGGCAATGATTTTCATGGGGTTATAGAAATGCTTCGTAGTCAAGAAACTGAAAGCATTGACGTGTTGCTCAGAAGTGAAAATGGAACAATTGTGACAAACCCCTCCGAATCGCAAAAGACAACAATGTATATGGCTGTTCTTTTTGCTATTGCTAAGATCACGGCAAACAAAAGAGAAACAGAATATCCGCTTATCTTCGACGCTCCAACATCATCTTTCAGTCAGATGAAGGAACAAGAATTCTATGAAATTATCAACAAGATTGAGAAGCAATGTATTATAGTGACGAAGGATATGTTGGAATACGACGCAATCGAACAAAAGAGTAAAATCAAGTCTTCTGCTTATGCTCTCTCCTGTCCTATTTATAGAATTGAGAAAGATAGAGAAGGCTTCAATGAGAATGATCTTTCTACTATCAGAGTCAAAACTTCTAAAATCAAATAATTATGGCAGAAACATTATATGATCTTTGGGGCAAGAAAAACCCTGATTTTGAAACTCGTTATGAAAATTTAATACGCCAGTACTGTGACTATGGTAAAGGCTACAATGAATTTACAGAGTCCAAAGCAAAGATTCTTGGTGCAGGATATGAATTATACATCATTGCATTCTTCATTGGCTTGTATGCAGATAAGAAAAAGCCACTTAATCAAGACCCAATAAAGCGCAAAGGATTAGGACAGCCAATAATGTATTGGGGTAACATTGAAAATAGAAAGATGCGCAAGGCCTATCCTCAGATACGCTATTATATGTTTATGGCATTAGTGGCTCGAACAGACATTGATTATATTGCCTTGGACAAAGGTGAATTTCAAATACAAAGAGCTGTTGCCGAACTAAAAAAAAATATGGAAGAATATGCAAATTTTGGTTTCGACTATATTCACGAGAAGTTAGAGGAAGACTCTAACTGGTTATCCCGTGGTTCTTCTCTCCTTGACACATTCCTTTCATTCACTAAAGACATGAAATCCAAAGAAGATAACAATGATGAAGATCCTGATGAAATTTGATTTCATTCGAATAAAGTTGAAATTATTCTTCAATTTCTGAGTTATTAAATTACACATACCATTCCTGATTTTCATTTTTCAGCTAGCCATGCTGTCACGCTTCATAGTGGCTAACTTGATTTTGAGTCAAAGACTGGGACATACCCTTCTGGGATTATGAATCAAAAAATACAGATGTCGATCTGTGAACCACCAAATAGTGTGATAATCTTCATCCTTCCGCTGTTCTTTCGTAACATCTATGAAAGGACAGCTTCTGTCTTGGGATTTTTCATAACAGAGTTGTTCTGCTTTTTCTATGTTTACAAAGTTAGTTATTTGGATGAATCATTTATAAATTAGCATTGAAAATCCTACACAAAATCAACAATTATACCGGATAAACGAACGAAAATAGTTATTTTTGCAGAAAATAGAGATTTACCGACTATTTTCGATTAGCAAAAATCATTATTCTCATCAAAAGAAATGGACAACAAACAAAAAAACGCCATATTACTACTCCACTGCCCCGACACACAAGGCATTTTGGCTGCAGTAACCGACTTCATCAACGTCAACAAGGGAAATATCGTCTATCTTGACCAGTATGTTGACTATGTAAACAACGTGTTCTTCATGCGTGTCGAATGGGATCTCAACCAATTCCTTATCCCTAGCGATAAAATTGAGGAATATTTCCAGACATTGTTCGCCGCGAAATATCAAATGGAGTTTAGTCTGTATTTTTCAGACATACGTCCAAAAATGGCCTTGTTTGTCTCGAAAATGAGTCACTGTCTTTTCGACATTCTCGCAAGATACACCGCTGGCGAAATGAATGTGGATATTCCATTCATCATCAGCAATCACCCAGATTTGAAGTGGGTTGGCGACAAGTTTGGCATTCCTTTCCACGTCATACCGCTCAATAAAGACAACCGCGCGGAATTGGAGAAAGAAGAAATGAAGTTGCTGAAAGAAGCCAATATCGACTTCATCGTATTAGCGCGTTACATGCAAATCATTTCCCCTGAAATGATTCAGACTTTCCCTAACAACATCATCAACATCCACCACTCATTCCTGCCTGCTTTCGTCGGCGCAAAACCTTATCATGCCGCTTATGAACGTGGCGTAAAAATCATTGGTGCAACCAGCCATTACGTCACTTCTGAATTAGACGCAGGTCCGATTATCGAACAAGACGTGGTCAGAGTCACACACAAAGACACTGTGAACAGTTTTGTAGCAAAAGGTCGAGATCTGGAAAAAATCGTCCTTTCACGCGCCATCGAAAAACACATCGAGCGTAAAGTTCTTGTTTACAAAAACAAAACTATCATCTTCAGTTAAGTCTATTGTCAATGGGGCAATTAAGCAAAGAGATAAAAGATTTTGTCCTACTTCATGCCGATGAGGACCCCAAGAAAGTAGCTCTGAAATACGCTTCTTGCAATATCGACCTCAAACGAGCACTACAGCAAATAGAAGGGCAGCAAAAAGCCAGAAAGAAAATACCATCTTGGGCGAACAACCCAGACATCATCTACCCCATCGGATTATCCATGGAGCAATGTTCTTCAGAGGAAACCGGCCAATACAAGCAGGATATCATATCTTCTGGCGATTCCATGGTAGATATGACCGGCGGTTTTGGTATTGATTTCCACTTTTTGTCAAAAAAATTCGGGAAAGCGTACTATGTGGAGCAAAACCGAGAACTTTGCGACATAGCAGAAGAGAATTTCAAAGCCTTAGAAATGGGGAATGCCACCATCTTCCACCAAACCGCGGAAGATTTTCTGGCTCAAAACAATTCCAGTTTCGATTTAGTTTATATAGACCCCGCCAGAAGGGATGCGAATGGGAAGAAAACCGTTATTCCATCGGACTGCATCCCCGACCTGACATCCATGCTGCCACAAATCGCAGAGAGATGCAAACGCATGCTTGTGAAATACTCACCAATGCTCGATATCGCTCAAGCAATCGAAGATTTTCACAAGTATATCCAAGCCATTCACATCGTTGCAACAAACAACGAATGCAAAGAATTGCTATTGGAACTAAATTGCGAGAAAAATGGTTTCTGCGAGCCAGTTATCCATTGCATAAACATCTGCAAATCTGGCAGAGAATGTTTTTCTTTCACCTATAAAGAAGAAAACGAGAGAAAAACAGCATACGCCAATGGATTAGGCAAATATTTATATGAGCCAAACAGCGCCATCATGAAAGCCGGATGCCACAAAAGCCTGGCCCAAGTGTATGAAGCAAAACCATTGAGCCCCAACAGCCATTTATACACTTCCGACAACTTGATCGACAAGTTTCCCGGACGCTCATTCCGCATAATTGGGGCATGCAAATTCGACAAGAAAGAATACCAAAAGACCTTTGGCGGAACCAACAAAGCAAACGTCAGTGTACGGAACTGCCCGACAACGCCAGAACTTATAAAAAAGAAACTTAAAATAAGTGACGGAGGAACTTTTTACCTGTTCGCAACCACCCTTTCCAACAAAGAGGTCATATTGATTGGCTGCGAAAAGAATTAAGAAGCCGTTAATTTGGCAGACTTCTAAAAAGACCTCAATAACAAAAACGTAAAAAACAAAGAGTTACGACTATGGCAAAATTTGTAATTGAAGGCGGACATCCATTATCAGGGGAAATCATTCCACAAGGAGCCAAGAACGAAGCCCTTGAAGTGATTTGCGCCACCGTCCTCACCGATGAAGAAGTAACCATAAGCAACGTGCCCAACATATTAGATGTGAACAACCTTATCCATTTGATGATGGACATGGGTATTTACGTCAGAAAGGAAGGGAACAACACTTTCACATTTAAGGCAGACAACATCAACGAGGAATACATACACAGCGAAGAATTCCTTCGTCAATGCACAGCACTCCGTGGCTCCATTCTTTTAGTCGGTCCATTATTGAGCAGACTTGGCTATGCCATGGTGCCAAAACCCGGAGGCGACAAGATTGGCCGCAGAAGGCTCGACACACATTTCATCGGCATCCAGAAATTGGGTGCAGAATTCGAATATGACAGCAGTAAACAGCTCTACAATGTCACGACCAAAGGCTTAAATGGATGCTACATGCTATTGGATGAGGCATCTGTAACAGGAACCGCCAACATCATCATGACAGCAGTCACTGCCAAAGGAACGACCACCATATATAACGCCGCATGCGAGCCATACATCCAGCAACTTTGCAGAATGCTTGTTAACATGGGGGCAAAAATCACAGGGTTGGGCTCGAATCTGCTCACCATTGAAGGAGTTGAAAAACTACATGGCTGTCAGCACCGTTTACTACCCGACATGATTGAAATCGGATCGTTCATCGGCATGGCGGCTATGACAGAAAGCGAGTTGACCATCAAAGATGTGTGCTACAAAGAACTTGGCATCATACCCGACAGTTTCCGCAAATTAGGAATCAAAATGGAACTCAGAGGCGACGACATTTTCATTCCAAAGCAACATATTTACACCATCGACACATTCATTGATGGTTCCATCATGAATTTCGCCGACGCGCCATGGCCAGGATTGACCCCAGACTTGCTCAGCGTATTTCTTGTAGTAGCCACACAAGCGCAAGGCAGTGTGTTGATCCACCAGAAAATGTTTGAAAGCAGATTATTCTTTGTGGATAAACTCATTGACATGGGCGCCCAGATCATCCTCTGTGACCCACACCGTGCCACAGTCATCGGTTTGGCCCGTCAGAACGCCCTTCGTGCCTCAAAAATGAGTTCACCAGACATTCGTGCCGGCATTGCATTGCTTATTGCAGCAATGAGCGCGAACGGCACAAGCACCATAAGCAACATTGAACAGATTGACCGCGGATACGAAAGAATAGACGAGCGACTAAACGCACTAGGTGCAAAAATCACACGAATCAACTGATTCAGCATTTGCACTGGAGACCGCACACAAAAACAAAAAAACGGGAACTTGCAGAATTTTAGCAAGAAAGATTTGCAAAATATTAAAATAAATTTTAATTTTGCGAACAATTTCCTTCGTGGCAGAAAAAGTGATGGTAAAATGCCATCCGCCACCGGAATCAACGCAAATAGTAATAATACAAAATGTACGCTATTGTAGAAATTGCAGGTCAGCAATTTAAAGTAGAAAAAGACCAGAAGTTGTTCGTTCAGCGTCTTCACAACCAGAACAACGTAGAAGAAGATGCAGAAATCAACTCAAACGTTGAATTTGACCGTGTTCTTTTAGTAGATAACGGTGGTAATGTAACTGTAGGCACTCCAACTATCAGCGGTGCTAAGGTTAGCGCAACAGTGCTTTCACACGTTAAGGGTGACAAAGTGCTCGTTTTCCACAAAAAGAGAAGAAAAGGTCTTCGCAAGTTGAACGGTCACCGTCAGTACTTCACTGAAATCAAAATCAATGATGTTATCGCTTAATTAAAAGGAGGAAAAGAAAATGGCACATAAGAAAGGTGTAGGTAGTTCTAAGAACGGCCGTGAATCAGAAAGCAAACGACTCGGCATCAAAAAATTCGGCGATGAAAAAGTATTGGCTGGAAACATCTTGGTTCGTCAGCGTGGTACAGTTCACTATCCAGGTGCTAACGTAGGTATGGGTAAAGACCACACTTTGTTCGCATTGATCGATGGTGTTGTTGTATTCCAGAAGAAACGCGACAACAAGTCTTATGTTTCAGTAAAGCCTAACGAAGCTGAAGCTTAATAAGATTTATCTTATCATACATAAATCCCAACAAGTCAACTTGTTGGGATTTTTTATTTATAATATCATACCCTCAAATGATCAAAAAAATTCTAATATATATTCTTCCGCTTGCACACTACATAATAAGATAGAAGCACCATAACTCCAGTCACCACCCAAGAAATAGGATATACCACCATAAGCCACTTGAAAACATGGTGAGATGGAATGAACCAATACACCCAACAAAGACGCAGCACGCAAGTCCCCACAACCGTAAGAGCTGCAGGTAGAGACGAATAACCCAAGCCACGCAAAGCACCACTCGACACCTCATAACTGCTTGCAACAAACTGCAGCAACAGCACCCACTCCATGCGGACATAGGCAAACTCATGAACTTCAGGGTCGGAATTGAAAATACCGATGAAGAAAGACTCCTGCCAAGTGAAAAGGACATTGAAGAAGCAACAACTTACCACACAAAGCCACATGGTGTGAAAAAAGATGCGACGACACCTTTCCTTCTTGCCTGCTGCTATGTTTTGTCCCATAAAGGTGACTGCCGCGCTGGAAAAAGCCGCGATAATGAAATAACAGAAATGCTCGTAATTGAGGGCGGCTGCCGAACCTGACATAGCCGACGATCCAAAACTATTAATTGAAGACTGTATGGTGACGTTAGCAATGGCAAATACCAAGCCTTGAACACCAGCCGGGATACCTATCTGCAACATTTTTGTCAATTCCTTCTTATGGAAAGTGATACGGGCAAACACCAAACGGAACGGATTCCTTTCGTGCTGTAAAATGTAAACAATCAAGACCGCATTGATAGCATTTGCGACCAAGGTGGCAATACCGACTCCTGCCACCCCCATATTGAAACACACAACAAGTATGATATTGAGGACCGCATTAATAGCACCCGAAACAAAAAGACAATATAAAGGCCGCTTGGTATCGCCCATACTCCGAAGGATGGCGGAACCAAAATTGAAAACCATAATAAAAGGAATACCTGCAAAATACAGTTGCAGGTATAAAGTAGAAAGATCTATGACATCCGTTGGTGTATCTATAAACTCAAGAATGGGACGCGCCAACCTTATTCCTAAAAACAGAAGCAAAACACCACTAACCAACGAAACACTGGCAATAGTAGCAACTGCATCCTTTATCCCTTGCCTGTTTTTGCAACCAATGTAGTTGGCTATCACATAATTGGCACCTACCGAAACACCGACAAACAAAGTCACCACCAAACTTATGACAGAGCTGTTGCTACCCACTGCAGCCAGAGCCTCTTTCCCCGCATAATTTCCAACCACAGCCATATCTATCGAATTGAATAACTGCTGAAGCACACTACTTGCGGCGAGAGGTAAGGCAAACATTATGATTTTATCGAGCAGACTGCCATTAAGCATATCAATACCCGCTTTCTTCGTATCCGCTTTCATCTTTTTGTTTTTTCGGAGTGCAAAGATACAAAAAAAGGGCTGAACCTTACCGGATTCAGCCCTGTTACTGTTTGTATAATAACGTAACTAAGTATTACTTTTTAATGCGAGCCAACTTTGCTACGACTACATTCGCACTGTCTGAAAGCATCAAAGAATCAGCAGTAACATCGAAAGTCTTAACCTTCGAAAGAGCAAGAAGAACCTGACTTTCAGTGTTCATGTCTTTGCACATTCTTTTAGTCACGCCGATAGAACTCAAATCCAAGCTCTTAGATTCAGCACAGCATGAGAAAGAACCAGTGATGTTGTTGCATCCAGTAGAACCAGAAACCAACTTTTCCGCAACATTGAATTCCAAAGTAGGAGTTGAAGCAGCCTCGTCTGTTGTATCTACAGCAATAGCCTGGCCATTCGCTTCTACAATAGTCCATTCGCCATTAAAGCAGCACACCTTTTCACAACATTTTTTTGCAGAATCGCAAGAAGAAGAATCGGCAGGACACTTAACGTCGGAGCCACCATTATTACCACAAGAAGCCAATGCCATAACCGACGCAGCAATGAAAAATACTTTCTTCATGATTTTTAACTTTTATTTGATTTTTAATAATGCAAAGTTAGTAAAAAACAGCATTATAAAAAAATTAAAACAACGTCTAAGAGCCGTCACTTAAAACTGACTCCTGAAGATTTCTCCGTAAATGGACTTTTCATTTGCCATCAAAGCATCATGGGTTCCCGATTCCGCCACTTTTCCACCAGCCAGCACCAAAATATTATCGGCTCCCTGAACTGTTGACAAACGATGAGCAATAATGAAGCAAGTGGACTTGTGATGCAAATTATCAACTGCGCCTTGCACCAATTTCTCGGTATATACATCGATGTTGCTTGTGGCTTCATCGAAAATAAGAATAGGAGCACCAGGCAAAACAGCACGGGCTATAGTGCAGAGTTGCCGCTCACCCTGACTGATATTCACCCCTTGGTTTGAAAGCATCGTATCATATTTTTCCGGCAAAGGTTCAATCACTTTATCCGCATTCGACAACACCGCAGCCTGTTTCATCTCTGCATCACTTGCCGATGGTCTGCCATATTTGATATTATATTTCACCGTATCGGAAAACAAAATCGCATCTTGAAGAACCAAGCCAACCTTATGACGCAATTCAGCAAGAGGCATATCATTGATGTTTACGTCATCAATCAAGATTTCCCCGGATTGAGGTTTGTAGAAACGCAGCAAAAGATTTACTATAGTTGATTTGCCTTCGCCAGTCTGACCGACCAACGCCACGAACTGATTGGGGAGAATAACAAAAGAAATATCCTGCAATACAGGAACACCTTCTATATAGGAAAAACTAACATGGCGAAACTCTATCTTACCATGCGTTTTATCCATGTCATTCCTGCTACTCTCAACACAATCCTTATTATCATCAGAGAATGGTTCTGCAGCCTGATCCATCATTTCAAAAATACGCTCCGCACCGGCAATCGCACTTTGAACCTGATTGAGCTGCATTGCCACCATATTTACAGGGCGAAGGAACTGACGAGAATAAAGCAGGAATGTCTGCACCACACCTATAGTAATAGCCCCAGACAACGCCATTGCGCCACCAACCACAGCGATCACAATATAAGACAAATTATCGAGGATACGCAGCAAAGGCATAATCAATCCACTTAAAATCTGAGCCTTCACTCCCACTTTCATCAATTCCTTATTGGCTTTTTCAAAACGATTGATTTGGATTTCCTCCTGCAAAAAAGCACGAGACACTTTCAATCCGTTCAGCCCCTCTTCAATTATTCCGTTCATTTCCGCCACCGTCTTTTGCTGTGCCGAAAAATAAGACTTACACTTGGCCATAATAATTCTGGAGAGCATTATCACCAAGGGGATAGTACAGGCCATGCAAAGCATAAGCTGCCAACTCTTATTCCACATCACGCAAATCATGCCCACCATAGTGATAGCGGCACTCACCATCTGCAAAAGCGTTTCTCCGATACCTTTGTTAATCAATTCAACATCATTGGTAAAACCACTCATAATCTCACCACGGCTGTGATTATCGAAATAAGAAACAGGATAAGACAACATTTTTTTCATCAGTTCGTTTCTCAACAAATTTGTCACTTCCAATGAAAGTTTCTGCTGTCCGTATTCTCTCCACCATGAACAAAAAGCCGAGAGGACATAAAGAACTATCAGCACTAAAATATACTTTACCAACAACGGGAAATTCACATCGAAGAAAGGAATACCCCTTGATGACACATGGAAACAATCGTCCAATGCCCCACCTATCAACAAAGGCGTTGCAATGGAAGACACCACATCAATAGCAGCACAAATCACCAGAATAAACATAGTTAATTTGTGTTTCGTATAATAAGAAGTAAGCCTTTTCAGTGTCTCCCAGCCATTCTTAGGTTTATGTTTTTCCGCTCTAATGAGTTTCCCCATTCCTCCCATATTTAGTGCCATTATTCTACCTCCTTTCCTTCTAACGCAGCTTCGCAAATATCCTTCAATTCAGCAAAGTCGCCAAACCGTTCCACACAACCATCTTTAAGTAACACAATCTTATCCGCCTTACATGCGACCGACGGACGTTGCGCGATCACAATTCGCGTTGAATTCAGGCTCTCGACCGCCTTCCAAATTTTTGAAGCAGTGAGAAAATCCATAGCGGCAATGCAGTTATCCAGAATCAGCACATCTGGATTTGACAACAACGTGCGGGCGAGACTCAAACGCTGACGTTGACCGCCACTCAGATTTACGCCATCCTGTTCTACGGGATAATTTAGGCCTTCCGGAACTTTCCGCACGAAATCAGCCAACTGCGCCATTTCCAATGCACGCATCATTTCATTGTCCGTAGCGTCATTCTTACCAATCCGAAGATTGGAAGCGATGGTACCTACAAAGAATTGCGCTCTTTGAGAAACAACACCGACATGCGTGTGAAGCGTCTTTCGACTCATTGATTTTATATCCTTACCTCCCAACAAGATGGTGCCGGAATCCGCATCATAAAACCTCAGCAACAGGCTTATTAACGTTGATTTGCCCGAACCTGTAGAGCCAAGCAAGAGCAGTGTCTGTCCACTTGGAATATCAAAAGATATGTCTTTGATAAAAGGTTTGCTGGCATCATAGCCAAAAGAAACATGCTCAAAGACAACAGCGCCATCAGCAGGCGAAACCGTAGAATCGGCCCTATCATCCTCAGAAGGAGTCTTCATAAGTTCCGCGATTCTAACCAAAGAAGCATCAGCCTGAGCCAAATCCATAATTATGTGAGACGCCATTCGCAAACTCATCATTATTTGAGACAGATAGTTCGTAGCCGCCATAATGTCTCCCACATTCATTCTTCCATCAGTAGCCTCATAGCCACCCACATATAAAACAGAAATCACCCCAAAATCTATAATCAGAGCAGAAATTGGCATCAGCAAAGAGGTGCGCAAAGCCACACTGATTGAAGTGGAGGTCCAATCTTGGTTTACCCCCTGAAATCTACGTTGCTCCGATTTTTCTCCGGCATAAGTTTTCACCACTTTTATTCCTGCAAGCATTTCTCTCAAAAAGCCATTCAAACCATCCAACTTTTGCTGAACAACAGCAAAGAAAGGAATAGTGTTGCGCAACAACAAGAAGATAAAAACCAACAACAAAGGCACCATGACAACCAAAACGACAGCAATATTGACATCAAGCATCAACAACAACGCTATCGCACTGACAAACATGATTGGGGCGCGGAATAAAAGTCGCAACGAAGCTTGAATGACACGTTGAACACGCGTCACATCATCAGTCATTCTAGTAATCAACGAACCAATCTGCAACTTATCAACAAAAGAGAAAGATAGTTTATGAATATGAGAAAACATATCCCTTCTCACATCTGCAGAAACCCGATAAGCCACATTGGCGGCGGCATATATAGAGAGCACACCTCCCACTGCACCCACAATAGTGAAGACTATCATTTTCAAGCCTTGACTATAAATCACGTCACTATTTCCGCCCAGCACACCATCATTGACGATATTAGCCATAATTGCAGGCTGAGCAACTTCTGCAAAAACCTCTATCATTACTAAGACAGGCGCCATGAATGCCAAAAACCAATGCCTTTTCATATATTGAAAAAGCATTTTCCATTCGTTCATATCGTTTTTCTTTTATTATTACTTGTTCAAACAAATTTATATATAAATAGATAAAATTCACTTTTCATACACAAAAAAAACGCAGAAAAATGAAATTTACCATCAAAATACCCAAAGAGACACATATTATGACTATATTTGCATTTCTTGAATTGGGAATACGAAACATTTTCACTGAGTAATGAAGCACAAAGAACAACATATTTTCATGTTTTTTCTGGCCTTTCTGGGATCATGTCTGACTAGTTCAGCCTATGGTCAGCAGAAAATGACACTCAAATTGCCAGATCAAGAAACAAAATTGAGCGAGGTGACTATAGAAACAACCATCAATCACCCAGAAAAAGCAGAACGAAAGGCACATCACGAGAAAACGAGCAGCATTATCGTCATCTCCAACAAAAACCAAACTATCAACGAGACAAAAGCCACCTTTCATTACGACGCATTGAGTTATGAAAAATACTTGAAAGGGAGAAACGGAGGTGACAGCATCATCGTTTCAGACACAAGAAAAGGGGGCCAATTCTTTGCGAATATCCTAAGAAACGCAGTCGGCACGCCATTCTCAGCCAATTTTGACGCGAAAGGGAGAATTAAGAAGATGAGTGGAATCGACACACTAAGCAAGAATGTGTTTAAAACCGTCATGCGGAAAACAGACGAAAGAGCCAGAAAGAGTTTTGAACACCGCGTTGATGAATTGTTCGGAGAAAGATACGCAAAAGGCATATTAGAAACACTTTGCGCCACCCTACCAGACAGCATGGTAAAAGAAGGAGGCAACTGGATGCAAACGACCAACAACCTATGCGGACTAAGCGCTAAATTTGAAACACAATACCAACTCGTGAAAATCAACGGAAACATTTACACCATCAAGGGAACATCCAAAATTTCAGATGGAGAATCCGGAACATTCTACAGTGAAAACGGAGTAGGACAGAGTTTGAACGAGACAGAAGGAACAGCAAAACTCACATTAGAAATAGACATCAACACTGGCATAGTAAAAAGCGGAAACATTGAGATGCAATTCTCTGCGAAAGCAAACAGTTTGAATTTAAACGGTGAGAACAGCGGAGCACCTGCACAAAAGATTTCAGTGGAAAGCAAATCAACCATCACGCCAGTACAACAATAAGAAAGAAAAAAGAAAAATATATGCAGATTTTTGAGAACCTTGAAGAACGTCTGGAACGTTCATTCAAAATTTTGAAAGGTGAAGGGAAAATCACCGAGATCAACGTAGCAGAAGCGTTGAAAGACGTTAGAAAAGCATTGATTGACGCCGACGTAAGCTACAAAATCGCAAAGAAATTCACAGAAGACGTTAAACAAAAGGCCTTAGGCCAAAACGTACTGACCTCTGTGAAGCCAGGCGACATGATGAAGAAAATCGTAAATGATGAATTGATTGCATTGATGGGTGGCCAGACCACAGAAATCAATCTGAAACCAAGTCCAAGCATCATTCTGATGAGCGGTTTGCAAGGTTCAGGTAAAACCACATTCAGTGCGAAATTAGGAAACTACATCCGTAGCAAAAAAGGAAGAAACCCAATGTTGGTAGCCTGCGACGTTTATCGCCCTGCCGCCATCGACCAATTGATTTCCGTCGGCTCACAACTCAACATTCCAGTTTACTCAGAGCCAGAAAACAAGCAACCTGTTGAAATCGCAAAACACGGCATACAGGCAGCCAAAGAAAAAGGCTGCGACGTGATTATCGTCGATACCGCAGGTCGTTTGGCAGTAGATGAGGAAATGATGAACGAGATTGCCAACATCAAAGCAGCAATCAACCCTTCTGAAATCCTGTTTGTTGTCGATTCAATGACAGGTCAGGACGCTGTAAACACAGCAAAAGCATTCAACGACAGATTGGACTTCGACGGCGTTGTATTGACAAAATTGGATGGAGACACCCGTGGTGGTGCCGCCCTGTCCATCAAAGCTGTGGTTGACAAACCAATCAAATTCGTAGGCTTGGGAGAAAAAGTCGATGACCCTAACACCATCGACGTGTTCAACCCAGAACGTAACGCAGGTCGAATTCTCGGCATGGGCGATATTGTCGGTTTGGTAGAACGCGCACAGGCGATGATCGATGAGAAAGAAGCCAAGAAACTGCAAGAAAAAATCGCCAAGAACAAATTTGACTTTGACGACTTCCTCAGTCAGATCCAACAAATCAAGAAAATGGGTAATTTAAAAGACCTCGCCAGCATGATTCCAGGTGTAGGCAAAGCCCTGAAAAACATTGATATTGACGACAATGCCTTCAAAGGCATAGAAGCCATCATTCTCTCCATGACCAAAAAAGAGCGCAAAAACCCAGCCATTTTGAATGGCAGCCGTCGCGCTCGTATTGCAAAAGGTAGCGGCACAAACTTGCAAGAAGTAAACAGACTCATAAAGTTGTTTGACGAAAACCGCAAGATGATGCAAATGGTCACCAAAAACAAAGGCAAATTAAGAATGCCTTTGCCAAATTTCAACAGATAACAAAAAAACACCAATAGATTATGCAACTAATAGATGGTAAAGCCATTTCAATGCAAGTGAAAAGCGAAATTGCAGCAGAAGTGGAACAAATAAAAAAGAACGGGGGTAAAGTACCACACCTTGCCGTTATCATCGTAGGCCACGACGGAGGCAGCGAGACTTATGTAAAAAACAAAGTGCTCAGTTGCGAACAATGCGGTTTCAAATCAACAAAAATCGCATTTGAAGCTGACGTGACAGAAGAAGAACTTCTCAAAGCCATTGACAAGCTCAACAAAGACAATGACGTAGATGGATTCATCGTTCAGCTTCCATTGCCAAAACACATCTCAGAGCAGAAGGTGATCGAGGCTATCGACTACAGAAAAGACGTTGACGGCTTCCATCCTATCAACGTTGGCCGCACAAGCATAGGTCTTCCAGCCTTTGTCAGTGCGACACCAGCCGGCATACTCGAACTTTTGAAACGTTACAACATCGAGACATCCGGGAAAAACTGTGTTGTTATTGGCCGAAGCAACATTGTGGGTAAGCCAGTAGCCTCATTGATGAGCCAGAAAGGCTACCCAGGTGATGCCACAGTGACCATCTGCCACAGTCGCACAAAAAACATCAAAGAGATTTGCCGCGAAGCAGATATCATCATTGCTGCGATGGGGAAACCAAACTTTGTAACAGCAGACATGGTCAAAGATGGAGCTGTCATCATTGATGTGGGCACAACACGAGTACCAAATGCAACAGCAAAGAATGGATTCAAGCTCACAGGTGACGTTGACTTTGAAAATGTTGCGCCAAAGTGTAGTTTCATCACCCCAGTACCTGGCGGTGTAGGACCAATGACCATCTGCTCACTTATGAAGAACACATTGTTGGCAGGAAAGAAAGAGATCTACAACGACTAATAAGGATAAATACGAAGAAAAGTCGGACAAAAGTCCGACTATTCTTGTTTATCATAATCGAAAAAACGGCCTAAAAAAAAAATTGCATAATAATTAGCATATTAGAAAAAAAAAGTCTAATTTTGCAAATTGAAATTATTATCCAAAATAAAATCCCGTACCCTATTTGCCCGATGGGGGCGGGTGTGAACAGATTAATTAACAATTTTTTAAATTTAAAGCAGTGGATACTTTAAGTTACAAAACCATTTCAGCCAACAAGGCAACAGTTAAGAAAGAGTGGGTCCTCATCGACGCCACTGACCTTGTGTTAGGTAGAATGTGCTCAAAGGTTGCAAAGCTTTTGAGAGGCAAATACAAGCCAAGCTTCACACCTAACGTTGACTGCGGAGACAATGTAGTTATCATCAACGCAGCGAAGGTTAAAATTACCGGTAACAAGCTTACCGACCGTATTTATTTGACTTGGTCAGGTTACCCAGGCGGTCAGAAGGGTACCCCACAGGGCAAAGTGCTCTCAGAGAACCCAGCAAAGTTGATTAGAAAAGTTGTAAAAGGCATGCTTCCAAAGAACAAGCTTGCAGACCAACTTATCAACAACCTTTACGTTTATGCAGGCAACGAGCACAAGCAGGAAGCCCAGCAGCCAAAAGTAATCGATTTAAACGCAATTAACTGATAAATATGGAAGTAATTAACGCCATTGGTAGAAGAAAATCGGCCGTTGCTCGTGTATATGTTAGCGAAGGCAAGGGTTCGATCATTATCAACAAGAAAGAGCTCAACGCTTATTTCCCATCAAGCTTGCTTCAATACGTTGTTATGCAGCCATTGAACAAGGTTAATGCGGCTGAGCAGTATGACATCAAAGTAAATTTGGACGGCGGTGGTATCACAGGTCAGGCACAGGCACTTCGTTTGGCGATTGCACGTGCATTGGTTAAGATCAACGCTGAAAACAAATCAGCTCTTAAGAGCGAAGGCTTCTTGACTCGCGATGCTCGTGAAGTTGAACGTAAGAAGCCAGGACGTCCAAAAGCACGTAAGAGATTCCAGTTCAGCAAACGTTAATTCTTGGCGGATGTCGCAATTCATTTCATTGAATACACGACACTGATAAGAAATTACGTTTAGTATCTAAACGATGAGGACTTGCATGAGATGTGCAGCTACCCCACCGTTTGTAAAGAAAAAAGAAAGTAAACGATTAAAAAAGAAAAAACATGTCAAGAACTAATTTTGATGAGTTGCTAGAAGCAGGTTGCCACTTTGGCCACTTGAAACGCAAATGGAACCCAGCAATGGCTCCTTATATTTTCATGGAGCGCAACGGTATCCACATCATTGATCTTCACAAAACCGTAGTTAAAGTAGATGAGGCAGCAGCCGCATTGAAGCAAATTGCGAAATCGGGCAAAAAAATCCTTTTTGTAGCTACTAAGAAACAGGCTAAGTCTATCGTTGCAGAAAAGGCTGAAGCTGTTCAGATGCCATACGTAACCGAACGTTGGGCAGGTGGTACATTGACTAACTTCCCTACAATCCGTAAGGCTGTTAAGAAGATGACCAACATCGACAAGCAGGTTAACGATGGTACATTCGATAATCTTTCAAAACGTGAAAAACTTCAGATCTCACGTCAGAAGGCTAAGTTGGAAAAGAACCTTGGCAGTATCGCTGACTTGACTCGTCTTCCATCAGCCCTTTTGGTTGTTGACGTAATGAAGGAACACATCGCCATCAAAGAAGCAAAACGTTTGAATATCCCTGTATTTGGTATCGTTGATACTAACTCAAATCCAAACGACGTTGACTTCGTAATCCCAGCTAACGACGATGCAACAAAGAGCATCGACGTTATCTTGAGCGCTCTTGACGCTGCTATCCAGGAAGGTCTTGACGAACGCAAGGCTGAAAAGGTAGAAGAAGAAAGCAAGGAAGAAGGCGAAAATAAACCACGTCGCGCAAGAGCTAGAAAGAGCAACAAAGCAGAAGAAGAGGAGACAAAAGCAGCTGAATAATTAGACTTTTGTAAGCTTTCCGCTTCAAGCATAAAGCAAATAAAGTCTCCGCATTTAGTGGGGACTTTATTTTGTTAAATTTCATTAGACAAACATTATAAAAAGAAAAAATTAAAATGGCAGCTTCTATAGCAGACATCAAGAAATTGCGTGAATTGACAGGCGCAGGCCTTTCAGCATGTAAGGATGCCCTCAATGAAACCAACGGTGACTTCGAGGCAGCAAAAGAAATCATCCGTAAAAAAGGACAGGCTATCGCAGCAAAGCGTAGCGACCGCACTGCCGCTGAAGGTTATGTACTCGCAGGCACTAAGGGCAACCGCGCTACCCTTATCGCTCTTCAGTGTGAAACTGACTTCGTTGCGAAGACAGATCGTTTCGTAAATCTCGCAAAAGCAATCTACGAAGTAGCAGAAAACGAAAAGCCAGCAGACATCGAAGCTTTGAGAAACATGAAGATCGGAAACGATGTAATTTCTCAGCTCGTAACTGACAACAGTGGCGCTACAGGTGAAAAACTTGAACTCAACATCGTAATGAGTGTTGAAGGTGAATCTGTATTCGCATACAATCACTTCGGCAACAAGCTCGGTTGTATCGTAGCATTCAACCAGCCAAATGTTGATGCAGAAGTTATGAAGCAGGTTGCTATGCAGATTGCAGCAATGAACCCTGTTGCTGTTAAGAAGGAAGAAGTTCCAGCTGACATCATCGCTGAAGAACTTAAAATCGCTCGCGAAAAAGCCATCGAAGCTGGCAAGCCTGAAAACATGATCGATCGTATTGCAGAAGGTGCTTTGAACAAGTACTACAAAGAATACTGCTTGCTCGATCAGGCTTACAACGTAGATCCAAAGATTTCTATGGCCCAGTACATGGACAAGGCTAGCAAGGGTCTTACAGTTACTGCTTTCAAACGTTTCAACTTGAACGCAGAATAATTAGATTCCTTTGATTCTAAATAAACAAAGCCACCTTGAAAAATCAAGGTGGCTTTACTTTTTATATATACACTTAAATCTCAACTGTCTTAGGTTCTGAAAACTTCTTTTTTAAGAACAGATAACCCAAAGATATATTAAATGAAATAGGTTTGCTATTAGAGAAGTTTATCAGTCCACTATCAAATTGATTTATAAGTCCCATAGAAGCCCCTAAATCAAGATAAATGGACTTGTACAGGAATATGTTCACACCAACCAAATAACCCACATCAAAGCGAGAAAAATTCTTTTTATTTGATGTCTGTTTAGACAAATCTATATAGGGATTTAAGCCATCAACACTTACAATTTCGGATTCATAACCTGGTTTTATATCTGCGTGAGAGTCATGATCTGACACTCTACCCCACAATCCGAGATCTCCATAAAACCCGACCTTTGGATTGACTGATATGTTTTTATTTAACGGAAATTTATAACCTACAGCCACAGGAAGGTGAAGAGAATATGTATTTACACCCCAATTATTTTCGTAAAGATCTTTAGTATTTACCCCTTTCTGAGCAAAATCCAAGCCAATCTGTCCGAAAAATGGAATAGAATCTTTCTGCAACAAATATGAAGCCCCGACAGAGAATCCAGGACGAAATTCTGTGTGGTCATTATTCCATTTGGTATAAGTAAAGCCTCCATTAGCAGAAAATTGAGCTAAAGAATTCATTACACCAAATGCTAGTGCAAAGACAGACAAAACAACCTTTTTCATAAAATCTTAATCGTTAACTAATTTGTGTTCTTTTAACTCAAAGTCACGACCAAGATACTTTTCACGAACCTCTTCATTATCTGCCAACTGACGTGGAGTTCCATGATAAAGAATTTGTCCTTTGAAAAGCAGATAAGCACGGTCTGTAATCTTCAATGTCTCATCTACATTATGGTCAGTAATCAAAATACCGATATTCTTGTCTTTTAGAGTGCCAACCACATCCTGAATCTCCTGAACAGCAATAGGGTCAACACCAGCAAAAGGTTCGTCCAACATAATAAATTTAGGTTCGATGGCCAAGCAACGAGCGATTTCAGTTCTACGACGTTCACCACCAGACAAACGGTCACCCAAATTTTTTCTAACGTGCGCTAAATTAAACTCTTTTATAAGGCTTTCAAGTTTAAATTTCTGATATTCCTTGGAAAAATTAGTCATTTCAAGAACAGACATAATATTATCCTCTACAGACATTTTACGAAAAACAGAAGCCTCCTGTGCCAAATAACCGACACCTAACTGAGCGCGTTTATAAACAGGCAATTTAGTAATTTCCATATCATCCAGGAAAATCTTACCAGCATTTGGAACAATCAGACCCGTGGTCATATAGAAAGTAGTAGTTTTACCAGCACCATTGGGGCCGAGCAAACCTACAATTTCTCCTTGTTTCACATTAATAGACACATGGTTCACAACAGTTCTTTCTCCATAGATTTTAACCAAATCTTCTGTTCTTAAAACCATTTTGTCCTTGGCTGATACTTGATTTTGTTTAAAATCAATATTGTCATTAATAAAAATATCCTCACTCATATAAAAATCGCTTAATACCTATTTATATACAAAGTTAAGTTAATATATGACAAAAACAAAAAACAATTAATTAAACTTCAGCGATCAAATAGCACAAAAAAAATCTCCCGATTCAATACAGAATCGGGAGACTTGAAAAAGGCAGCTGCCTACTCTACCACAGTGCGCAGTACCATCGGCGATGGCGGGCTTAACTTCTCTGTTCGGAATGGGAAGAGGTGGGACCC
>JAGHUM010000112.1 GCA_018064855.1 Candidatus Physcocola equi | reverse complement strand
AGGCGGCTATAGCGGCGGGGTCCCACCTCTTCCCATTCCGAACAGAGAAGTTAAGCCCGCCATCGCCGATGGTACTGCGCACTGTGGTAGAGTAGGCAGCTGCCTTTTTCAAGTCTCTCAAACCTTATTTATGGTTTGAGAGATTTTTTTTTGCCCTTGTCTTAATACCCATTTATTGGAATCTTATTGATGCCCGTTCAGTTGATATAGTTGTTTTCTGTAATTTATGAGATACAGGAATTATTTATTCATACTGCTGTTGTATATAGTAATTTTGACTATTTGCTTGAGTCTGCTAATGGGTGATAATCTTGATTTGTGTGGTGAAGAAAACCTGTTAGTATTTGTATTTCCATTGCCTTTTTCTTTTATCTTGTCTTTTTTCTATTTTATCACAACTTCCTTATCTGACAGTTCAAAGATTTATCGAACGGTTTTCTTGGCTATTTTCCCGTTGTTATTTTATTTTTTCATATTCTTCTTGTTTTCTCTCTTTTCTTGTTTCGACATTCTTCTGGATTCGTTTAGGATAAAATTGAATTCGTTTTCTCGTATGTATTGATCGATGCATTTTATCATATTGAGATACCTTATAACAGAAGCCCCAGACTTAGACAAATGTCTAAAGCCTGGGGCTTGTTTGTTTTACAAGGATTTCGATTGTCTTACAGACTTGCGCCTGTTGCAATCACTTCTTTGTTGATTCTTCCTACCAAACCTTGAAGGACTTTGCCTGGACCTACTTCAATGAATTCTGTAGCACCGTCTGCAATCATTTGTTGAACACACTGTGTCCATTTAACTGGGGAAGTTAATTGTTTCACCAAATTTGCTTTAATTGTCTCAGGGTCGGTTTCTCCTACTGTAGAAACGTTCTGATAGATTGGACATGATGGTTTGCTGAATGTGGTGGCTTCTATTGCTTTTGCCAATTCGTCTTTGGCTGGTTGCATCAGTGGAGAGTGGAATGCACCGCCTACAACCAAAGGAAGTGCGCGTTTTGCACCAGCTTCTTTCATTGCTGCACATGCTTTTTCAATGCCTGCCATGCTTCCTGAGATAACAAGCTGACCTGGACAGTTGTAGTTTGCTGCAACAACGACTTCACCTTCAATGCTTGCACATATTTCTTCAACTTTTTCATCGGCCAAACCAATAACTGCTGCCATGGTTGACGGATTGATCTCGCAGGCCTTTTGCATGGCCATTGCACGTTTTGCAACGAGTTTAAGACCATCTTCAAATGTAACAGCTCCTGATACTACCAATGCAGAGAGTTCGCCGAGTGAGTGACCTGCTACCATGTCTGGTTTAACGTCGAGCACTTTGGCAAGGATAACCGAGTGTAAGAATACTGCTGGCTGTGTTACTTTTGTTTCCTTGAGTTCTTCTGCTGTGCCTTCAAACATGATTTTAGTGATGTCGAAGCCAAGAATTTCATTTGCCTTTTCAAAAAGTTCTTTTGCCAATGGTGAGTTCTCGTAAAGGTCTTTACCCATACCTGTGAACTGTGCACCCTGACCAGGGAAAACGTAAGCTTTCATTTTTGTTATATTGTTGATTTTTGTTTTTTTATAGCATTCCTTTTGTGCTTGGAAGTTCATATTTGTAGATGTCTCTTTTTACAGCCATCTTTATTGAACGTGCCAAAGCTTTGAATATTCCTTCAATCTTGTGATGCTCGTTGTCTCCTTCCGCTTTAATGTAAAGATTCATCTTCGCTGCATCTGAAAGGCTTTTGAAGAAATGTAAAAACATCTCAGTTGGCATGTCGCCAACATATTCGCGTGTGAATTTTGCATCCCATACTAACCAAGGTCGGCCACCGAAGTCAAGGGCGACGCTTACGATGCAGTCATCCATTGGAAGACTATAACCATAGCGTTCTATACCTCTTTTGCTGCCGAGTGCTTTGTAAATGGCTTCGCCAAGGGCAATGGCGGTATCTTCTATGGTATGGTGCTCATCAACATTCAGGTCGCCTTTCACTTTTACTGTCAGATCACATCCACTGTGTTTGCCAATCTGATCCAGCATGTGGTCAAAGAATCCAAGGCCGGTGTTTACGTCGGTTTTCCCGTTACCGTCGAGGTTGATGCTGACGTAAATGTCTGTTTCCTTTGTTGTACGTTGTATGGTTCCTATTCTTTCTCCGGCGAAAAGAAACGCACTGATTTCGTCCCAGTTTTCAGCAACAAGTGCGCATGAATCCTGCAGGCCTTTGTCAGTCACTTCTTTTTCTCCTGTTGTCTTGTCTTTGATATAGATTCCCTTGCAACCAAGGTTTTTCGCCAATTCCACATCTGTAAGTCTGTCGCCAATTACATAGCAGTGCTCCATATCATACTCTCCTGTCATATAACTGGTGAGCATGGCGGTGCCTGGTTTGCGTGTTGGTTTGTTTTCTTCTTTTCTGGTTGGATCCACGAATATGGCATCAAACTCCACTCCCTCGCTTTTGAAAATCTGAAGCATTTTGTTTTGCACTTGTTCAAAAACTTCTGTAGGGTTGTCTGGAGTGCCGAGTCCATCCTGATTGGTGACGATAACCAACTCGTGAGGAAGTTTTTCTTTAATGAAGTGAAGATTTCTTAATACGCCAGGCAAAAACTCCATTTCATCAAGTGAGTTGACCTGCTCTGTGATAGGCGGCTCTACGATTAAAGTGCCATCACGGTCTATAAATAGGGCTGTTTTTTTCATGTCTTTGTATTTGTGTGCAAATTTACTCATTTATTGCCTAATCTAAAAACGATTTTTCTTTTATTAGTTTTCTGCTGATATTATTTGAGGTGAAGGTGGTGCGACGTTGTAAAAAACAACAAGAGCGCTGCTTGAAAACATTCATGCCGCGCTCTTGATTCTGAACAACTTTAATAACTTAATCGCTATATGGTAAATTTACCGATATGTCAGGTTTAGAATTTTGAAGTGCAAGACTTCAAAAACTTTACGATAATATAATTGATGAGTATCATCGCTTTTATATTGAGATGTATTGTTATCCTTACTAATATTCTTTGGTGATGTGGTGTGGCTTTTTTGTTTAGAATCTTGCGATTACTTTCTTAGCCAATGTAACGATGAGGTAGTTCAAGCAGATCATTTTATTTATCTTTTAAGTTATTTATTCTGTTTTTTTTTGTCTTTTCAAGTCGTTTGTCTTATTGACTCCCGTTCTCTTTTTGACGATGCAAAATTATGCTAAAAAACATATTCTTGCAACATTTTTCCAAAATATTTTTCAAAAAAAATCAGCAAAAAGTAATTGCTTTTGCTGATTTTGTTTTGTGTTATGCGAATTTTGCTTACTATTATATCGAAATATTATGAATATTATAGCAAAATGTTATTTTTAGTTGGCTTTTTGTCGAATTGGCGTATCAAAATGTAAGATATGAAAAATATGTTGTTCTGCATGTTTTTTGAAGGCTTTTTCTGCAGTTTTGATTGCTTTCTGCTCAACTTTGCTTGAATGGGGTGTAGTTATTGTTGTATGGTTTTCTTGATGACCTGATAACCCAATTTGCAGCGCAAACAATCCTTTTTGTCGCAGTAGTTCTTTTTCTGTTCCAAAAGGGCTTGTGTGTCATAGGCGTTTTTTGGGGTGAATCCGTATTCGCTCCAGATCTTGCTGATGGAGTTTTCTTCTGCAGGCAGACTGTTGAGCAGGTCAAATGCTCGTTCTTTCAACGCTTCGTTGCCTGTATGTTTGCCATATGCGAAAAGCATTGGTACCACACAGTTGATAAGCAGACTGTTTCTTAATGATTCTCCGATTTTTTTGTCGCTTTTTGGACTTTCTTCTGCAGGATGATAGTGAGTCTGCCAATAGTCACTCGCATTGAAGGTGAATAATTCGTGCAGACTTTTTACATCTTTGGTCCCCACGGTCTTCATAAACAGATGCTCGGAGTGATGAACGAGCATTGCTAATTCTGCCAGACGCACCCACGGAGAGTTGGCAGGTCTTATCCTTCCAATCTTCCACAGATTTCTGTTGATGGGGCTGAGGTTGTATTTTGCTTTTAAGAATTTGTACTCCGTAATGAGCGAGTTGATATATTCGTCTGTTTTCTCCACATTCTCAAGTAAACCGGCTTGGCCCATCAGCAGGGCTTCTATTTGCAAGAGGTTGTCTTTCTGCTTGCCAAGATAACTCTGGGGTAGAGAACGGGCTGTTTGGTAAAAGGCTTCGTTGTTGACTTTCATCCCAAAACTACGTGCCAGAATCTGATAGAAGGTTTCCTCCCAGTTGTTTTGGTTGCTGCCGAGTATCTCCTGGATGGCGGTCACTTTGTTTTCAAGTCGCTCACAGACCAATCCATTAAGCATCAGTTCTAGTCGGGCTTTTAATTTGTCGTCCCAGTATTTGCCGCAAGCAATGGGTTGTTGGCTTTGTATGAGCTGTTCTGCAAGTTGAACGTATTTCACAGGAATCTGCAACTCCACTTGTGGCACTTCCTCTCCTTTTGCGTTTTTGATGACTGTGTCGCTTTGCGCCACTACATGTAGCACCACGTTGTTGTAAGCTTCATCGTTTTCGTGCTTGTGCCGGCTCCAGTCGCTTGCTCTGACATGTATCTCCACGTTGCCAGCCCATGTGGTCTCTCCTATTTTTACTTTCGCGTTGAAGTAGTCCGGACCTGCATCATTGTTTGGCAGTCCGCAATCAATCACTTCCACCGTTTCTCCGTTTTGGGTGGTCAAAGTAATGTTGGTCCAGAGTTTATAGCGCCAAATGTAGGATACAAGGTCTTCTTTCATGGTATTGCGTTTTTGAGACTAAGGCAAATATACTCGGAATAATTGAAAAACAGCAAACAATTTTTGTATTTTTGTACACTAATATTAGCGTGTTAACAATATGAGCTCAATAAAAATAGCGTTTATCATCAATCCTCATTCGGGCACTAACAAAAAAGTGAATCTTCCGAATATGATTGAGAGTAATATTGATAAAAACAAATTTGAAACAACCATCTGTTTTACAGAATATGCCGGACATGGGAATGTGCTGGCCAAGCAGTTCGCAGCGGAGGGCTACGATGCTGTGGTCGCTTGTGGAGGAGACGGCACGGTTAATGAAGTGGCTTCTGCCCTTACGGAAACAGATACGGCCTTGGCTGTTATCCCTTCTGGATCGGGCAATGGTCTTGCCCGACATTTGCATATTCCTTTGAATGCGCAGGGGGCTCTTGAACTGATCAATAAATTTCCCGTATCACCGTTGGACTACGGAACTGTGAACGGGAAGAAGTTTTTCTGCACTTGTGGATCTGGTTTCGACGCTCAGGTCTCTGCTGATTTTGCCAAGCAGGGCACACGTGGTTTGCTCACCTATTTGAAGGTGATTCTGAAGGACTATTGGAATTACCAGCCTCAGACTTATATTATTGACGATGGAAAAGAAAAGCATGAGGAAAAGGCCTTTGTGGTGACGTTTGCCAATGCTAGTCAGTATGGCAATGATGGCTTTATTGCCCCTTTGGCAAGCGCCCAGGATGGTTTGCTCGATGTTTGTGTCTTGCTTCCGTTCCATTGGTACAGTATCCCCAAAATTGCCTATCAACTGCTGACTCGTAAGTTGCATCACAACTCGCATCTGAAGATTTATAAGGCAAAGGATGTCTTGCTTAGGCGTGAGTCTGCAGGTCCTTTCCATTATGACGGAGATCCTACTGAATTTGGCGAGGAAATTAAAGTGAGCATCGTGCATGGGGCTTTGAAGGTGGTTGCTGACGAAGAAACTAAAACAGTCTAAATCCTGATATGGTTTTACTTTATGTCTAAAGATTTGGCTATAGAAATATCTCACCTTTTTAAAACGTATCGGGATGCCGACAGACCTGCGGTGAATGATTTATCGCTTTCGGTCGAACAAGGCGATTTTTTCGGATTGCTGGGTGCTAATGGCGCTGGAAAAACCACCACACTCAGTATTTTGTGTGGACTGATCAAGTCTTCCTCCGGTGAGGTCCGCTTGTTTGATAAGGATGTCAACACCCAGTTGAAGGAAATAAAACCCATGATTGGTGTGGTGCCTCAAGAGTATGCGCTCTATCCGGAACTGACGGCTTTGGAGAATCTGCAGTTTTTTGGTGGCGTGTATGGACTTGAAAAAAAACAGATTGCCGAGCAGATTGAAGGTATGACCGATATTCTTCAAGTAAAGGATTTGCTCAATAAACGGATTGCCAGAATGTCTGGCGGAGAAAAAAGACGTTTTAACTTAATGGCTGGGCTGCTGCACCGCCCTAAACTGCTTTTCCTTGACGAACCCACGGTTGGTATTGATGTGAAATCGCAACAGATCATCATTGATTTCCTTCGTGAATTAAACCGTGAAGGCATGACCATCATCTATACTTCTCACCTGATGGCTGAAGCCGAGACGCTTTGCAATCATGTGGCTGTGATGGTGCAGGGAAGAAAACTTTGCGATGGATGCCCTTCTGCCTTGGTTGCAGAAGCGGGGGTGGCCAATCTTCATGAACTATGCTTAAATTTGATGAAATGAGACGATTTGCGGCTTTATTATATAAGGATTTCCTTTTGTTGGTACGCGATAAGGCTGGGTTGGCGTTGCTCTATTTGATGCCATTGGTGCTTGTTGCTTTAATGGCGTATCTGCAAAACGATACTTTTAAGGCTATTCTGGAAAATAAACTACCGGTTGCTGTCCAAAATTTGGATAAAGGCGAGGTGGGTGATGCCATCTGCAAGAGTTTGGAAAAAGTGCAACTCTTTAGCATTGACCAATTGGCAGACAGTGTTCCCATCAAGGATGTGGAAAGAAGGGTGGCAAATGGAGATTACCAGATGGCGCTGATTATTCCCGAAGGCTTGTCCGAACAGTTGCAAAACTGTGTCGCACAAAGCATTCAACATACTTTCAATGATTCTATTCCAGCTCCGGTTATAGCATCTTCCAAAGTGACTTTGCTGACCGATCCCACTACAAAAAACTCTTTCATGGCCACGTTGAGTAGTTCGCTCAACGAGCAGATAACAACCATGCAAACCGATTTGATGTTGCAGGAGATAAGTTTGCAGGTGGCGCAGCTCTCTCCAATGCCCATCGGAGAAATCAAACTGCCGGGGAAGGTGGTGGAGGTGGAACAGCGGGTGGCGCAACTCAATACTGACAGGTTGATTCCCAATGCAACTCAACACAATGTGCCGGCGTGGGGATTGTTTGCCATCTTTTTTATAGTGGTCTCTTTAGCAGGGAATATCATCAAAGAGCGGGAGGAAGGCAGTTTTCTGCGTTTGCTGGCCATGCCATGCTCTTTCACTCTTTATTTGATTAGTAAGGTGGCTGTTTATCTTGTTATATGCCTTACACAGGTGCTCTTGATGGCTGCGGTGGGTTGTTGGCTGTTCCCATTGTTGGGGTTGCCGGCATTGTCTTTAGGCACCTGCTGGTCAGGTTTGTTGATGGTGAGCGTGTCGGCTGCGTTGGCTGCGATTGGTTTCGGAGTGGCGATAGGCCAGTTGGCGCGGACTTCACAGCAGGCATCTGTTTTCGGTGCCATATCGGTTGTCATCATGGCGGCGTTGGGAGGTGTGTGGATTCCTCAGTTCGTAATGCCAAAATTTATGCAGATAGTCAGTATGTGTTCGCCTATGAATTGGGGACTTTCAGCATATTATAATCTGCTTTTGCGTGGCTCTGGTTGGGAAGGAATATGGTGGCAGTGTTTGTTGCTGCTGACTTTTGGCGCAGTGTGCTTCTTTGTAGGAAGAGGCAAAGAACGCCGGCTGTAGGCTGATTGGAAATGTATAATAAAATACGATTTTTTTCGTACTTCGCTTAAAATAAAAAAACCTTGCGAATTTTCGCAAGGTTTTTTATTCTTTACCCAAAGTTAATGGTTTAGCCAAGGATGTTTTTAGCAGCCTTAAACTTAGCGACCTTCTTTGCAGGAATCTGAATCTTAGCCTTTGTTGCAGGGTTGATACCTTCACGAGCAGCGCGTTCTTCTACGCTGAAAGTGCCGAAACCGATAAGCTGGATAGATTCGTCTTTCTTGAGCGCTTCCTGGATAGATTCGAGTGTTGCAGTAAGAGCCTTGCCTGCATCTACCTTTGTGATGCCTGCTTTGGCAGCAATAGCATCAATGAGTTCTGATTTGTTCATGAAAATCTTTGTTTAGAATTAAAGTTGTTTGTTCTTTCTTGGCAAATATATAAAAGATTTATATATTATGATAAAATATTATTGAAAAATAATAGTTTACAATGATTTTTTTGATGGGTTTGGCCGTTTTTTACTCAAATTTCACGCTCTCTGCAGGGCTTATGTGTGTGATGATGTAGGTCGGAGCGATTAGCATAAGCGCGGAAACAAAGAATACACCGATGTTGATGAGGAGCCATGAGGCTATGGAAATGGAAATGGGAACTGCATCAACATAATAGACTTCAGGGTCTAAGGTGATCACATGGAAGTGGCTTTGAATGAAGCATATTGCTATGGCGATGATATTTCCAAATATCATTCCTTTGCCTACCAAAAACAATGTCTGGTAGATGAAAATCTTGCGTATGCTCCAGTTGTGGGCACCCAGCGATTTCAGTATGCCAATCATGTTGGTATGTCCGAGAATGATGATCAGCAGACCCGATATAATGGTGAAGCCGGCTACGAGCATCATCAGCGTCAGGATGATGACCACATTCATATCGAGCATGTCGAGCCAACTGAATATCTGAGGATTGATTTCGCGGATGTTTTTCTGCATAAGTGGTAAGCCGTTTGTCTCATCCAGCCTGTTTCCTGTTAGACTGAAGGATTGCTCGTCTGCAGCATCCAGTTCTTCATAGTTGTTGGCTTGAATCTCGATGTTGCCGCATTGATTATCTTTCCATCCATTCAGTTTTTGGACGATTTTGATGTCTGCCACCGCTATCATCTTGTCGTAGTCCGAAAAACCAGTGTAATAAATGCCGCAAATGTTGAGCGGTCTTACCCTCACTTTCCCGTCTATAATATAATAGGTGCGGATTTTCTCGTCTAAGTGCAGTTGGAGCTGCTCTGCCATTCTTTTGGAGATGAGGATGTCTTTGCTGATGCTGTCGGCGCAGATGCCTGGTACTCTTCCTTCTATAAGGCTTTTCTCAAAAAACTGCCAGTTATAATCGTTGCCGACGCCTTTTAGAAGAATGCCTGTGAAGTTGTCGTCTGTTTTGATGATGCCAGGTTGGTTGGCAGTCGGTTGTACGTGCGCCACAGCCTCACATTCAGTCAGTTCGGCGCAAAGCGCTGAGTCAATCGTGAGTGGGGTGATGTCGGTATCGGTGGCTTGCGCTACAGATACTTGTATGTGTGAGCCGAATCCTATGAGTTTGTTGCGTACTTCGCTTTTGAAACCGACAGAGATTGCAACCGCCAGTATCATCACCATCAAACCGATAGCAATGCCTCCGATGGCGATGCGTACGGCAGGTTTTGTCTCTTCCTGTTCTCCGTTCTTTTGGTTGGCGATGCGCTTGGCGATAAACAGCTCGAAATTCATCTCAACGGTAAAGAAGAATGGTTGTTTGGCTTATTTCCTTACGTCAACGGTTCTGCCAGGGTAAACAGCCAAGGCGTGTTGTAATACTTTAAGCGCTTTGGCAAGGTCTTCCTTTGAAATGGCGTAGGCGATACGCACTTCATCTTTACCCATGTTGGGGTCGGTGTAGAAACCGCAGGCTGGGGCCAGCATGACGGTCTGACCTTCATCTTCAAATTCTTCAAGCAGCCAGCGGCAGAAACTTTCCGAGTCGTCGATCGGCAGGCGGGCTACGGTGTAGAATGCGCCCATCGGAATAGGAGAATATACTCCAGGAATCTTATTTAATCCGTCCACTAGGAATTTCCTGCGTTCCTCATATTCGTTATAAACGTCTAGCATATATTCCTCGTCGGCGCCTTCGATGGTTGCTTCGGCTACGAGTTGGCCAAGAATAGGCGGACAGAGTCTGGCTTGGCAGAACTTCATCACGTTTTGCTTCAGTTCTTCGTTTTTAGTGACAATAGCGCCAACGCGCAAACCGCATTGGCTGTAGCGTTTGCTGACAGAGTCGAAGAGCACCACATTGTTTTCGATGCCTTTCAAATGGAAGGCGGAAATGTAAGGCGCGCCGCTGTAGCAGAATTCACGATACACTTCGTCGCTAAAAAGATAGAGGTCGTATTTTTTCACCAAATCGCGGATTTGGTTCAATTCATCACGGTTGTATAGATAGCCGGTCGGGTTGTTTGGGTTGCAGATGAGGATACCCTTTGTGCGAGGGGTGATCATCTGCTCGATGCGCTCGATGTGAGGCAAATGGAAACCTTCTTCAATGGTGGATACCACTGGTTTGATGATGGCGCCTGCCGCCACTGCGAATGCTGTGTAATTGGCATAGGCTGGTTCTGGAACGATGATCTCGTCTCCTGGGTCCAGACACGTCATAAATGCGAAATTCACTGCTTCCGATCCGCCGCTGGTTACGATGATGTCGTCGGCAGAAACCTGGATGTTGAATTTCTCATAATATTTGGCAAGTTTCTGTCTGAGGCCAAGATTACCATTACTTGCTGTGTATGGAATATGGTCCATGTCGATCGCTTTCAAGGCGTCGATCGCGACACGTGGAGAGGCGATATCGGGCTGGCCGATATTCAAGTGGTAAACTTTCACACCCTTGGCTTTAGCAGCGTCTGCTAATGGAGCTAATTTTCTGATAGGGGACGAAGGCATTATTTGTCCTCTCTTCGATGTCTGTGGCATATCTTGAATTTATGATTCTCTTTTTTTTTATGTTTTTTTCGTGCGCATCCGCACTAACAATTAGCAAATTTACCAATTTATTTTTATATTTGCCGAAGTTTTTATAACAACCTTTACTTTTTACTCTAATTTGCCGACTGTTGCCGGCTACGCATGTACTTCAGTGTTTGCAATTATCTGAAGCATGCAACAAGGCTTTTCGTCCTGAAAAGCCTTTTTTTGTGGCACTTTGATAAAGTTGTGCCGGGAAAATGTCTTTTTTTGTTCTTTTTTTTGTATATTCGCATCCGAATTTTGAAAGTATGTTCTAAAAATATCTTTTACTTTGGAACGATTAGCGGCTTCATTTGTAGATTTTGAAGGAAAAGTGGAGCGACTTAAAGCTCTTTTTGAGAAGATGAGAATGGAAAGGAACCAGGCTCGTCTTTTGGCTGAAAGCTTACAAGAAGAGAACGATGCTTTGAAGTTGAAGAATGAAAAACTGGAACAGCAGGTCAGGGCGATGCAGGCTATTCGCTTAGACGAAAGCATCTCGGTGGATGCGGCTGAAGAAAACAGAAGACAACTTTCAATTCTGGTGCGGGAAATCGACAGATGTATCGCCATGCTCAATGAGTGATTTCTAACACTCTTGCGTGGATTATTATACAAATTCAAAACTCTGCAGGCCTGCGGTTTTTAATTCGCAGAACCTTGTTTCGGACAATATACGGTCATGGCTAAGATTACTAAAACCATTGTTTTTAAGACGGAATCTAAGGAACTCGAACGTTTCGACATGACTATTGACGAGGCAGCGGCAGAAATGTGTGACGAAGCAGTAAATCGCGTTAATGCTATTCTTAAACAGCATTATAATGAGCGTCAAAAATTGAGCGACAGACCTTTTGGCATCGCGCTTTTTCAGCTCTCCATGGCATTGCTCAATGCTGAAAAAAGGCTTGAGTATAACTCTGCTTCTCTGGACGATTATTTAAAAGAACATCAGCAAGACTGATATTTAAGTCGCTGATTTCCGTATATTTGCAAAACCGCACCATTTGCTCTCATTTTTGAGAGTGGATGGTGTTTTTTATATATATTAACTAAACAAATTTATTTACAAAGATCAGATATGACGTTTATAATCGTTGGTATCGTAGCTTTTTTGGCCGGAATGGGCATTATGTGGGCTATTTCTTCCACTTTGCTCCAAAGCCGTGCAAAAAACATCCTTGCCGAGGCTGAAGTGCAGGGAAAGGCGATAAAAGAAAAGAAAATTTTGGAAGCCAAAGAAAAATATTTGGCTCTTAAGAGTGAGCACGAATCCTCTTGTAATCAGCGTACTGCCAAGATTCAGCAGAAGGAGTCTCAAATCCGTCAAAAGGAACAGCAGGTTAACCAGCTTCAGGCTGAAGTGAACAAAGGTCGTGCTGAAAACGAATCCACTCGTGAGAAACTCAACAACCAACTCCAGATTGTTGAGCAGCGCAAGCAGGAACTTGAAAAGTTGCGTAAGCAGGAAAATGAACGCCTTGAGGTCATCTCGGGTTTGTCGGCTCAGGAAGCGAAAGACCGCTTGATTGAAGGCCTGAAGGAAGAAGCGAAGACCGACGCCATGGCTTATGTCAACGAAATCATGGAAGACGCTAAAATGAATGCCAACAAGGAGGCGAAGAAGATCGTTATCCAGACCATTCAGCGTGTTGCCACCGAGGCTGCGATTGAAAACTCTGTCACTGTGTTTAATATTGACAGCGATGAACTTAAAGGTCGTATCATCGGTCGCGAGGGACGAAACATCCGTGCTCTCGAAGCCGCAACCGGCGTGGAAATCATCGTTGATGACACTCCAGATGCTATCGTTCTTTCTGCGTTCGACCCTGTTCGCAGAGAAATCGCACGTTTGGCTTTGCACCAGCTCGTAACTGACGGACGTATTCACCCTGCCCGTATTGAGGAAGTGGTGGCGAAAGTGCGTCGTCAGGTGGAAGAGGAAATCATTGAGACTGGTAAGCGTACCACTATCGATTTGGGTATCCATGGCTTGCATCCAGAACTTGTTCGCATGGTCGGTAAGATGAAATACCGTTCTTCTTATGGTCAAAACTTGCTCCAGCATGCTCGTGAAACTGCCAATCTCTGCGCTACAATGGCGTCTGAACTTGGCTTGAACCCTGAAAAGGCAAAACGTGCAGGTCTGCTCCACGATATTGGTAAAGTGCCTGATGATGAACCAGAATTGCCACACGCAATCCTTGGTATGAAGGTGGCTGAAAAGTTTAAGGAAAAACCAGACGTTTGCAATGCCATCGGTTCTCACCACGACGAAATCGAAATGGAGACTCTCATTGCTCCGATCGTGCAGGCTTGCGACGCCATCTCTGGCGCACGTCCTGGCGCACGTCGTGAAATTGTGGAGGCTTACATCAAACGACTCAACGACCTTGAAAAGTTGGCTGCCTCTTATCCAGGCGTGTTGAAGTCTTACGCAATTCAGGCGGGCCGTGAACTCCGTGTCATCGTTGGTGCTGATAAGATTGACGATAAGGAGACCGAAACACTCTCTTACGAAATCGCTAAGAAGATTCAGGATGAAATGACTTATCCTGGTCAGGTTAAGATTACTGTTATCCGTGAAACTCGTGCGGTAAGTTACGCAAAGTAATAAATCATTTTACAATAAACATTAAAGCGCATTCTTCTTTCGAGGAATGCGCTTTTGTTTTCCAGACCATTTCAGTTGCTTTCATTTCTCTTGGATTCCATTCCAAGTCTTTAAATGTATTGTTGACGCCGTTCCACATCATTTCATTTTGTTAAGGCGTCAACTGTTCGTTTTAAGTTTTACTTGTCGCGGAAGTCGTTTTAAATAGCATTAATGTATGCTTCCAGTTCGTTGAGATTGTTGAAAAACAGGTAGTCGGTCACTTTATCCCCTTTGCATGGTGTGAGCCCTGTTTTCTTGTAGCCGTAGCGGTGTTTCACTGCGATAGGACCTAAATCGACGATAGTGATCATTTTGCCGTTGGTGGTTGTGATTGTTTTCATAAGTTTGTTTTTTTTGTTTACAGTGCAAATTTAGGTATGTTCTTTGCCACATATTGACAGTAGTTAAAAATCTTTTCTTTTTTGTGTGTTGTTTGTATAAAATAAGAAAAGGCGACCCTATTCGGTTCGCCTCTCTTAAACTCAAATAAACTACAATTTAAAGACTAAGACTGTCCTCACGGATGGTCTTTCATCACTTTAAAAGTATGCAAATTCTATGCCAAAGAGCATGTTTTGCTGTGCATATTTATGAGTTTTTGTCAACTTTTATCTGTTTGCGACGTATCTGATGTGTTGTTATAGTAATTTAAAATATAGTCTATTTTCATAGCGTCGTAAATGATTACATTCTGATGGTTTAGTTCTACTAATTCATTAAATGGACGGATGTCAAAATGGATGTAATTATTCTTCAAGATTTTTTTCAATTCCGGTTTCTTGCATACGTCTGCATATTCCTGCTCGTTCACCGGACGATATCCTAACAGCAATTCTTCTGTGTTCCATCTGTTATGTTCCACTTCCGACATTATTATCGGAGTATAGTTGTCCGTACATGAAATGGATCTCCAAAATGTGGGTATGGACATAGCGCTGTATAGGTTCGACCATTTTTTTACTACAGGAAGTTTACGCCATTCTTTTTCAATTTCTTTTTTGTCTTTTGGTTCCGGTATTCTGCCGTATGCGTAGTTGAAATTTAATTCCTTTGCAAATGTTTCCGTTTTGTCCATCTCTACGCAGATTCCTTCGTCTGTCATGCCAAATGGCTTGATGTTGGAATATTTCGTGTTGGAATATCTTGATATCAAAGATGATATGTTCTGCCTTGTTAATATTTGAACAGAAGTGTCATATAATGAATCTGGGAGATACAGGGCAATATTATTGTTTTTTTCTGCCGATTCGTAACACAATGCCAGTGTTAATATGGCATCCGTATCTTTAGCGATTTTTTCCAGATATGCCATTAATTCACTATTTGTCGGTTTTGATTCTATAAACTCCCACTCTATATCCAAATAATCTTCTGTGGGAGTATAGTTTTTTTCTTGTACAGAGTTTCCTCTGAACGTCTTTTGTGAATGTGTCGCCAATGAGAAATATGATTCATATTTATGGCAAAATTCATCTTTGAATGATTGAATGTCTTCATCCACTAATGTAATTTTTGTCTTTATTGATTTTGTCACATGGTTGGGATAATGAGCAATGTGTGCGGCAAGTAGTGCTAATGATTCTCCCATTTTAGACATGCCGATTATAAATAGATGAACGTGCTGAGTGGATTTTTCGGATATTCCATTCCTGTCCAATGGCAGATAGTGAATGCCGCTTTTGTTCGACTTGTTATCGACCAATATGATTTTTGCCCATGATTCTTCAAAATTTATGGAAACGAACTCAATGTCTGTCTTGTTTGTTTCTGTCAATACATTTGATGTTCTTGTCAATGCGTGTGCATTTATGTCTGTTAAGGAGACATAACACATTGGTTTTCTCTTATAGTTTTCGCAGATAGACGAGATGATATTCAGGCAATTCAGGTTTTTCAGGTCTGTGTCGGTTTCTGAGGGTTGTCCAAATATATAAACTTCTGAAGCGAAAGGAATATCCAACGATTCAAGGTCTTTTCTCGATGTTCTGTTGCCTCTAAAAAACATCACGTTTTTTTCTTCTTCGTTATCTAATTCTGAGAACAATGCATAATGCAAATTTGAAACATCCTCGTCGATCATGATTGTTATTTTTGATTGTGGATGTTTTTTCGACAATTGCTTTATTAGTATTGGAATGCATTGATCTCTTCCAAGTATCACAATGTGTTTTTTTAGCGAGTATCTAAGCAGACCTTGTTTGTAATTATCGGCTCTTCTTCTTATTATATTAGATAATGATGCTATCAGCAAGCCACTCCATACGGCTACACCGACAAGGTATGAAAACGAAATTAAGATTATTGAAGATGCTGAATTGGATTTATAGTTTTTTACGGCGTTGCACAATTCGCCGGGGCTGATCATGTTTACAAATGTTTGAGACAATGAGTTGGAGAATGATTCTTCAAACATCAAATTCCTGATTCCAGAAAGAAAAATACAGAGACAAAAAAACATTCCGGAAATGAAAATAATCTGGTATCTTAATTTCCAGGAAAAAGTCTGGTCGAAACGTAGTATTATGTTGCTTATTTGACGTTGCATGAGGCACTATTTGTTCGATTTTAAACCAAATATTATCTGAGCAGGCTTTACGCCGTATGAAATCAGTTCTCTCTTGATTTTCAAGAGCAATGTAATCTCGTTAGCGACTATTTTTCCGTCACTTGTTAATACCACTTTCTCCATTGGAAATTCTGCCATAGTGTTTGCTATTTGCTTGAGTTTCTTTATGTTCTCTTGAGATAGTGTGCCGTTTAGTGGTATGTTGAAACGTAATGTTGCTTTTTGTCCGTGTGTGCAGTGAAGTCTGATGATTTTTATTGCCGATTTTGGGGTCTCCTTGGCCGTTTCTTTATTCTCCTTCTGCTTTTCTGTTTTTTTTGCTGATGTGTTTTCTTTTACAGGAGAAATCTCTTCGGCCGGTTGCGATTGAACTTCTTGTTTTTCTTTTGCGGAAGTATGTTCTTCCTCAGATTTGTGGAGTTGTACGGTGTCTTCTACTTGTTCCGATGGATCCTTTGTCTCCTCTTTTCCTGTTTGTTTGTCAATGTCTTTTTGAGATGTCTCAGCGTTATCTTTCTCTGGAGATGAAACTGTACTGTTTTCAACGACTGTAGAAATGGCTTCGTTGTTTAATGAATTTGTTTCAACAGAGACTGCTGTTGTGTCGCTTTTTATTGTATCGATTGGAGGCATCTCTTTCTTTATTCCCTCATGTGAGGTGATGCTGTCTGTCAAATCTTCAGTTACATTGTCATCTTTTATTTCCGATGAAATGGATTCCTCTCGATTGTGAAATGAAGAGTCGCTTGATTGCGTGTTTATGGTTTTCGAATAGTCGGTTGAATTATCTAAAGATGTGTTTTTTTCAGTGCCTATTGTGTCTGTTCTTGCAATAATGATTGTGTCTGATTTAGCAGTGGTGTCTTTAGACAGCAATGAATCTACTATGCTTTTCGTTTTTTTCTTGGTAGTTTCTTTTTTCGGTTTCGAGTCTTTATCTTTACCATTGAATATGATGCCGACATTTAGTCCTATGGTGGAAAGTGTTAGTTTGTCGGTTACGTTTGAAGCCAATGCTGTGCTTCCTTTTGTTGTGTTACCTAATTCTATTTCATCATTTCTGTTGCCTTTCAATAAGTTGGAAATACCATAAGAGTAGTAAAGCCCCATGTATAATGAGTGCTTAGACGACATGGCTTTCGACAGTCCGACTTCAATAAAAGGTGCGATGTTCATTTTCCGCATCCAAAAGTCACCCTCTTTTGAACCGTTTCCTGTTGAAAAACCATGGTTTGGCATGTCGTGAAAGTCAATGTTTGGCTCTATGTAATGTGCCGTAGTGTTTTGTTTTTCTGTTGTTTCGTATTTTTTCCAAATGGGCAGTCCTACTGCCAATCCGAGGTTTGCACACAGTTCCCAATCGTTGTTTAGAGAAAACTTGGTTCTGAAAGAGACAGGAAGATCTGCTGTCAATAGTCTTTGGGTTTCTTCTATTGACAGACTGCTTTTCAGTAAATAGGTGAATTTGTTTAGCGAATCTGTAAGTATATCAGATTGATGGCTGTCTCTAAATGAATAACGTGTCTGATGGTAGTTCAAATAAAGACCAAGCCCAAAGCCAATGTGGTTTGTAATAAAATAGGAATCTGTAGTTCCAATTTTTCCGCCAATCGAAGGCTTTGAACTCCCGGTATTTGGATCATATTTCATTGCATGAGAACCAACTCCCAGGTCCAGCATCCCTTGCCATCCTCTCTGGGCAAAGCATTGAACGATGGATAATAAACAGATGCAATATGTTAGTATTAATTTCTTCACTTGGTAACTACTAATTTGTTACTGATAATCTCTCCGTTTTTAAGTCTCATGTACACAATATAAAAGCCTGCATACAATGAAAACTTTTGTTCTTCGGACATGTTTTCTATATTCAATACAACATTCCCTGTGTTATCTACAATTTGAAGATTGTCGATTTTTGCCGAATCCGTGTTTTTTAGAGATATGTTGATTGGGTCTTTTTCTCGAGCCGGGTTGGGGTATATTTCTATTTGTGGTTTCTTCTCTTTACTCTTCAGTTCTGCTCCGATTGTTATCGGGCACGACAAAAAGGAATATCCGTCGTTTCTCCAAATTTTGATGTGATATTTGCCTGCTGTCAATCCTCCTGGTTCATAGAAATATTGGCCTTTTTCTCCTTTCAGTTCTGTGCCGTCTCTGTACCATTGGTACGATGTGAACACATTGTCGGCATTGCTGATTGCCACAACATCGTTCCAACCTTTCATGACGAATGGGGTTATGTTTGTGTTCCGACAAGATACACTGTCTTTTATAAGGGAATAGCATTTCCCGACGTTGACAAGTGCGGTTACCTGTGTTTTCTCCGTGAAAGGAATAGGGACGGACAAGCGAAGTGTTGTGTCGTTATAATATCGCCCATAATAGTGGTTGCCGTTTATGCTGACAAGGCATTCACAACTGTCGAATGCTATATTGCTGTGTCCCACCACATCAAATGTGTCGCCTTTGCATGTTGCTGTTGTCCATGTGAAAGATAGCAAGTCCTGCAATTCCTCGCAAGATGTAATCGTTTCTGTTGGCTTTGTCGGTGTTGTCGGTGTTGCTGGTGGAGTGGTGGATGTCAAATATGGATAGTTGCCTCCGTTGTCGCTTGTCCAAAACAGATAGTCGTTGTTGTTTTGCTTGGCTACCCAGGCATTCAGCGCATTTACCAGTTCCTGTTCTCCCAAAGACTCTTTTTCCAATACGAATCTGTTTTCTTCGTTCTTGGTGAATCCATAATTCCCATGGTAAACGTTGGCTGCTTGAATTGAATCTGTCAGATAATAAATGTATGAGAATCTGTAGGTGTCCGTCATCGATGGGTTGGGCGAAATCTTATAACAGTTGATGACTGTATTGCCGTCGCCTTCTCCCACCAAACTAAAGCCTTCGGTGTATGCGATGTTGAAGCTGTTGGCCAGCGTGTCGTTAACCACGCCCAGCAGACCTCCCCGATACAGTGCGTTCCCATTGCTGCCAAATCGTCCGATCCCGGATACGAAATTCAGGTTCGCGCAGTTTATGGTTTTTTTTGCATTTCCGGCTATGCCGCCCACTCCGAATCCATTGGCAACCACTATCGCGTGATTTGTGCATGCATTGATCAATCCTTTGCTTGAACCGGCTATGCCGCCCACTCCAGTCTCTGTATATCCCACCCCGTAAAAGTTGGCATATATGGACCCATAAGAACTGCAATATTCTATTGCCCCATCATTGTTTGCGACAAGAACTCCTATTTTCGTGTTTCCACCGGGTTCCGGTGTGACAACGTTGATGGTGGCGTTGCCGGAGCAATTTTTGATGCGCCCGCTGTTTTCTCCTACTAATGTGGCGTAGAGGAGGTTCTTTGTGGTTTCTTCGATGATGATGTTGGTCAAATGCAAGTTTGATATGTTTCCGCTGTTTTTGGAAAACAGTGCGCCTGTCTTGGAAACATAGTCTTCTAGTTTGGTCCTTAAACCTGAAATGATGACAGTGTCTTGATTGGTGCTGACAATAGTTCCTGCGAATTCTGTTATAGGACTCCAATACCTGCCACAAAGGTTGATGTGCCGACACATGATGTTAACCGTTTCTCCATTCATGTTTGTCGGCGCAGATCCTCCGATACCGTTGCAGACCTTCATGAACCAAACGAATGCTTCGGTGTCGTAAATGTAGATGGTGTCTTGGCTTTCAACATACGAGGAAGGACGGTTTTCAACATAATCTTTCCATTTCCCCTCATATTCTCCGTCGCAATTGCCATCGTTCACTCCCCAGTCTTCCCATGGATTCACGAAATTGTCGCCTTCTGCGTGTGCTGTTTTCATGAAGAAAACAAACAGGAAGCAGAGCAAATAAAAGAACTTATTCTTCGTTTTCATTGTTTTTCCATGATTTTATTGAAACATTCCAACCATTGAAATAACCTTCAATGCAATATCCAGACTCATACCAGGTGAACTTTCCTTTGCCACATGGAACGTTGTTTTTCATGAAACCTTCATATACCCAGTTCTTTGTCCTTAAAACTTTGTATTCTGGTTTCGCATCTGTATTGGTGTTTATGGTTGTAATCTGTTGAATCCCGGCAACTACAGTGTCTTTCTTTATGGCTTTCCCTCCTTTGCCATAATTTGTGACCTCGGCATTGCCATTGTCCAGGTATTTTATCGATTTGGAAGAAATGCTGTTTTTGTTTTCTTCGCCTTTGGCGTTTTTGTATGTGATCTCTGTCAATCTGTCTTGTGCGTCATACTTGTAGTCGGTATAGTATAGTGTTTGAGATTTATTGTCAAGTGCAATGTTTCTCACGACTTTGTTGGATTCATACAGAAGGGAGTCTTTGTATCTTCCCTCATATGCTGTCGGCTCCATTAAATCGTCTAAATAAGATATGGAAACAGTATTTCCATATTCGTCGTTTTTGATGTGTTTGACGGCGTATGATTTCCCCGGTGTGTTGATGAGAAATCCGGAAGGGTCGTAAAACATTTCGTCTGTGATGAATTTATTCTCATCGTAGTAAATCTCTTTCTTGTGCCATCCTTCTTCACCGTTTGTAGGCGTTTTTTCGTCGCTTTTGAATTTTTCGGAAGTGACAATGTTTCCAAATGGGTCGTATGAGTTTACTGTGATAATTCTGCTTGAAATGTTTTTTCCGCTTGCATCTTTGCCTACGGTTTTTGTTCTGTTGCTAAATCTGTCATATTCATGGATATATGCATATGCATTATCTTTTTTAACCGGTTCCCGATGCTCGTCAAAATACTCTTCTTTTATTAGGTTGTCTCTGTCGTCGTATGTATAATTCACGCCAGAGTATCCCTTTTCTTTGTTGATTGTCGGTTTGTCGTCTATTCCATGGTAACTACAAGAGAGAACATTGCCGTTTTCGTCATAACTGTAGCAGACTGTTGCGTAGCCTGCTTTGTTGTTTGATTTGTTTCCGTCTTTGTCTAAATTGGTGATGCTTATGGTGTTGCCATTTGAATCGTACTCGTATTTGTATGATACAATTCCTGACGCGTCGCACGTTGGAGTCTCGTTTTCGTCTAAGTTTGTTTTTTGTGTAATTAGGCTGTAGTCATTCTTGTCGTCATATTCGTTGACATACCCTGAAGTGGAATCTGCACATACATAGCTATCTCCATTGTTGGTGTAGAATAGGCATTTTTCCACCATGCCCTTTTCATTGTAATAATACTTGACGCGTGCGTATCCTTGCTTGATGGGTTCATTGTTGGTGTCTAGATATTGAATCTCAGATACGAATCCGCGTTTGTCGTATTCATATTTTATGGCATGATAAGGGCTTTCTTGCTTTTGGGCTATTTTTACTTTTTCTTGCTCTTTATTGTAGTATTCTTTCTTCGTCAGACGGTTGTTTTTGTCATAGATGCTTTTTTCAATGGCATAGCCGAAGACGGTGTTCAACAATTCTCCGTTAGGATCGCAGAATTGCTGCTCCACAAGGTTTGTTTTGTCGTAAATGTAATTGGTTTTCGATTTTTTCTGGTTGTCGTAGATGCAAATTCCTTTTTCGTTCACAATTACTTTCTTTTGGAGCAATCCGTCTGGCGAGGTCTCCAATGTGTATATATACACGCCGTTGTTGTCCTTGTCTCTGTTTCCCCAAGCGTCATAAAATTCGACCCGAGCGCGGTATCCGTTCCCATCTAATGTTATTTTCACATTGTTTGCGCCATTTTTATAAGACTGAATAGGGTAGCCCGCTGCGTTGACGTACATTCCAATGCATCTGTGGAGTTTGCCGTCAATCAATTCGTTGCCTGTAAACGAGAAACTGTAAATCAGGTCTCCTTTTCTGTCGTATGCTTTTTGCTGGACAACGTTGATGTTGCGCGCGTCTGATACAAATTCCCAGGAAACTACTTTTTTCAGTAATAGCTGGTATTTCTTGTCTAAGTTTCTCAAAGATTGGTCATCTGTTTCCAAAAACACCTGATTGAAGGTGTTGTCAGTGTTTGGGGTCAGTGCTCCGTTGATAGCGGTCACTCTTGTCCAGTGGGTTCGTAGTGCTCCCTTCTTCTCGAATTTGTAAGATAACGGGCGGTGTTTTACTTTAGATTCTGATATTTTGTTGACGCCCTTAGGCCATTCATAACACAGAACCACATTTTCGTAGTATGCCACTGTATGTGAGAAGAAGGCCCAGTATATGCCGCCAATCAATAGAATCAGAGCTGCTATTGCGCCGACAAGCAAACTGTTGCGTCTTTTTCTTCGTTGCAGTTCCTGCTGAAGTTGTTCGTTCTTCTTTTTCTCTTCTCTGATGCGTATTTCTTCCTCTCTCTTGTCTCTTCTTTCTTTTGCAACTTTGCAAAGAATGTCATGTGTATATTCTAAACGTTTTACTCCGCTCCACTCCTCTTCATGAATCAATCTTCTTTGCAGGAGATATTTCAATTCTTCTTTCTTCAGACCGCACGAGAGCGCGTCTTGAACGGATACGTTGTCTCGGTATCCGTCTTTCGTCATCAAAGCGTTTTCCAGGTATTCGGCGCTGCTTGCGGAAATGTTTGAGATGGTCTCGTTGTAATAGTCTTGTATGATGTTGTCTCCAAGCTCATTTAAAAGAGAACTTGAAATTGAGTCTTCGTTTCTCTCAATCCTTCTTTTGTCGAGCTCATGACAGAACAGAGACAAAAGCGATGGCTCAACAATTTTGTTCTTTGAACCTGATATTTTGTAGTTGGAATTAAACGACAGTTTGGAGACGATGGCGGAAGCAACATCTCTTGATACAATTCCTTCGCCAGGTTTGAGAACAATCTCCATTGCTTGCTCTTCTGAAAGAGCTTGCAGACTATATCTGTTCGATTTAAATGCGGGTATTTCATCTGAGCATTCCTCCAGGCGAGGCAAAAAATCTTCTCTCAAAGAAATCACCAACCTATATCCGTCGTTTCTCTCTATATAAGGGCTCCTGATGCCTTTGCTGTTTAGGGTTTCTTTCACCTTTTCCGGCATCTTTGCATCGCATAGGTCTGATAGCTGCTCAAAAAAATCATCTATTCGGTCTTGGTTTGAAGATAGTGTGAACAATTCCTCAAACTGGTCAAGAACTATTACGGGTATTACAGGGTAGTTAGAAGAGTCCCAAAACTGGTTGCCATGGAAATACTCCCACAATGAATGCGTATCGAGGTCTTCTGTTATGGATTCTTTCTCATAGTCGCATTTTTGCAATGCTTCTTCTATCGCTGAGATGATTTGCTGCGTATATGCTTTCTCCGATTCAATGTCGATTCGCACATATACAGGTAAGAATCCTTTTTTGCGTATTCCCTCAAAAACACCTGCGCGTATGATGGAGGTCTTTCCGATGCCGGACGGACCATATATTATGGTTTGTATGTTGAATGCTATAGCCGACGTCAGTTCTTCGATTTCTTTTGATCTGCCAAAGAATATTGAAGAGTCGGATTCTTCATACGATGATAGTCCCAGCCATCTATGTTGTTGGTTAGTTCCCATTATTTCAATATTAACGTGATTGTGAACGCAGGCTTCTTATGATTTTTTTTATTTTTTCTTCTTTGTCTTCGCTTCTGAAATCCAATACATTCTTGTTTTTGAAGAAGTTGACGATAATGTCTTCGCCTAAATCAACATTATCTATCGTTATTGGATATATGAAAGCGTCAGACCCTCTCCATTCTATCTCCTCGTTGGCCCATGTCCATTCACGCTTATAGAAGCGTCGTCCCGGGTTCAGCACGTTGATAGACAAAACTGGAACAAATGCTTTGCATTCTTCTATGTTCTTCTTTATTACTTTGACGTATTCGTCTCCAGGTTCTAAAGAAACCTTGTCGAACCATACGCCTATTCCCAATCTTTTAAATGTTTCTGCAATGTTTTTTGCAGTCTCGTAGTCTTCGCTTGCGTATGAAATGAAAACTTCCTTTCTTAGTTCTTCAGACTTGAAGTCTTTATATCTGGAGACTAATTCTGATATGAAATTCTTAGCGTCATCATGTATGCTGGTACGCATACGTGATAAAAAACCAACCAATTGATCGTCTAATTTGCTGTCTGCGATTAAACCGATTCGTGAAGATATGACTGATTTTGATGATGATTTCATTGAATGCAAGAAAAATCTGAACAACCAGTTCGGATAGTTGCATCCGATGACTAACAGATATTTCTCTCTTAACAGATTGAACAGTTTTTTTGGCCTGTAGTTTTCCGACATCCAGTTCGACATGAAATCCAACATGTCGTCTTCCGACAATGCGAATGAATTTGGGCAAACATTCGCTTTCCCAAAAATCTGGTAACATATTGGTTGAGACAAATCTTCAATATCGTCTTTTGCGGTATATTTCTCAAACCATAGGTTCTTGACTTTCCCTTTTCCCCAAACTTCTTCCATGGCGTGAAACACAAATTGACCAAATGACGATGTCAGCACTATCTTGAATTGATCAATGGATAAAAGTTCTTTCAGCTGATCGCAAAAAACAAGCTGAGAACTTTCCAGTTCTTTCAGTATCTGACAGGTCTCAAAATAGGGGTCTGAATCGATATTGTCCCAATATGGCTCAAAAAATTTGCTGGATAGTTGTGTGACGTCCAAGTTCTCTTGGATGCCCACTCTTTGAGCCAATTGCTGTGCAATATATTTTTTCAGAGATATGCGTCGATCTTCGTAAGAAAATGAGAACAGTTCATCCCCAATAATCGGTATTACATTGCCTTTTGATATTTCGGTTAAAAGCAACATCCACCCTCTTTCGTTTAGTTTTGTGGTCTTTTGTGCAAATTCCATTAGGTGTTATTGAGATATTTATTTTATCAAAAAATGATTTTTGAATTTGTTTGTCGGTTATTTTGTAAAGCTTTAGTGGACCAGTATTGGTTCGCATAATATGGCAAATATACAAAAAAACATGTTTATAGGTAAATATATATTTTTTTTATCCGGTTTTTCTTGTTTACCTGCTCTCATTGTTATTTCCCAAACCTATATGAAATGCCAAGTTCCACCATTGCCTGGCTCCCTATGCCGCATTCCAAATAGAACCGGAGATTCTCATAGCCTGCATTTACGCAGATTGGGGACACTTGCGCTGCAAAATTTAATTTTGTTCTGTTCTGGGCCTTGTAGTCGTCTGCTAAGGGACTCTCTGTGATAAACTTTATGTCTGTTCCTGCCGCAAATTTTGAATACATATAAACGTTTCTGTCTGTTACCCATAAAAGATGAAGTTTTGACATCAAAACCAAGCGGTTATGCCTTGTCTTTGCTGCAACATAATAGTGCTGAAATGGGGAAGGAAATAGGTCTTCTATTTTGTCGTATCTGCAAAGATTATGGTCGAAGGTTTGGTTTGAAAAACTGACGATGCCTCCGAACGATACTTTTGTTTCTCGTCTGTAGAGATATTCCAGATTTATCGTTCCTGTGTGGTTTGTCAACTCATATTCGGCTGGCAATCCGGTTAATTCTGTATCGGCCATATATGCCAGGTCATATGTTGACCACAAGCCATATCCCAGCGATACCTCATGCTTGTTTTCTAACGCATGACTTTGGAAAACACAAAATATGGAGATGAATTGTGTGAGGATGAAAATAATTGTATTTTTTATCATATTGATTAATTTGTAAATTCTAACTGAGAAGTATATCAGGTTCTAATCGAAAAGTGTATCACCGCAAAGATAAAAAATTTACTTATATCTGCATATTAAGAAATTGTTTAAATTTTTGCAATCTGCTTCTGTTGGGCTTTTTATAGGTCTTTTTCGCCTGTTTTGTGTGAATCTTCAGTCACAATGGGCATCCATTGCTTCTTTCTCATTAACATCAAAACATCCAGAAAAATCCATTTATAAAAATCTCCAACAAAAAATTAAACAACTCTAAAAAAGTACTTATTTTTGTAGCAAATAATAGATAAGTATGGGCATATACCTCAATCCGAATGCAGAAGCATTCAAAATGGATAAGAATACGGACATATATGTTGACAAATCACTTGTGTTGACAGAGTTAAACAAACTGCTTGGCACAAGGCAAAACTTTGTCTGCATGTCCCGTGCCCGCCGTTTCGGTAAAAGCATGGCTGGTAATATGATTTCCGCTTATTATTCAAAAGGATGCGATACCAAGGAAATCTTCTCGAAGATGAAGATTGGCGATGTGCCCGGCTATGAGGACAACCTGAACAAGTTCAACGTGATCAAGTTGGATTTGAACGGTTGGTATCAAAGAAGTTTGATTGAGGAAAACAGAACGGACGTCATAAAATACATACAAGAAGAAGTTCTGGAAGAATTTCGTGAGGCATTTCCATCTATTGAGTTTAAGCAAGGCACATCCATTGCTACAAACATTCAGAAAGTTTACGGAAAGACTGGCGAAAAGTTCATCATCATTATCGACGAATATGATGTCCTTGTTCGTGAGCGTGTGGCAGAAAAGGTGTTTGACAGTTATCTTCAATTTTTAAATAGCCTGTTCAAGGACACAACCCTTCGACCTGCCATCGCTTTGGCCTACATTACAGGTATTTTGCCGATTGTAAGAGACAAGGTGCAATCCAAGCTCAACGAGTTTACCGAGTATTCCATGGTGGATGCGCAACAATTTGCGGGACTTATTGGCTTCACTCATGAAGATGTTGATGATCTATGCAACACACATGGCATCGACAAGGATGAGTGTGCTCGATGGTACGATGGTTATAAATTGTCTGAATCTGTCGGCGTCTTCAATCCATTGTCAGTTGTAAGTGCAGTAAGAAGAAAAGAATTTGGCAGTTACTGGTCTGCGACGAGCACTTTTGAGGTGCTAAAGGACTATATAAGCATGAACTTTGATGGCATAAGGGAAGATATCATCAGTATGATGTCAGGTACGCCCGTGCCTGTTAAAGTCAAGGATTTCCGTAACAAATTAGATGACATCACAAACAAAGACAATGTCTTCACCTACCT
>JAGHUM010000073.1 GCA_018064855.1 Candidatus Physcocola equi | reverse complement strand
GACAAGTGCTGCGAAGTGACAACAACCATCACTCGTGACGACAACAAGGCGCTTGAAGGCAACTATGGTTTGGGTAACACCGTTGTTCTCTTCGACTTTGCCGATGACCACGACAACCACAAACAGTGCTCTGTCACCGTCATCGTGAAAGACATGATTCCTCCAGTGGTTACTTGCCCAGGTCTTGCTCAGACTAATTTCGACTGTATCAATGATACCACAGTCGCTTACGCAACTTATGAAGAGTTTAAGCAGGCTGGTGGTAGTGTTGACGACGAGTCTAAGATCATTCCTGAATCTTTGGGCCACTTCGATGTTGTGGATGGTGACTTCTGCTCGGCAGACATCACTCGTAACTACTACTTGTTGACCACCCGTCGCGATACCGTATTCTGTGAAAATCCACAGCACATGCATGCGGAAGACACTGTCGCTCCTGAATACGTCGGTATTCTTCCTGGTGGCGAATCAATCAGCATGGGTTGCGACTCTTACATCGACGAACCGCTTGAAGTTACTGCTAATGACAAGTGTGATCCAGACGCGAAAGTCAACATGACTCGCACAAGCACTCAGTCTTCTGACCCTAACGACTGCTCATACTACACATTCGACATCACTTACACTTATGTGGCTGTTGACCGTTGCGGTAATGAGGCCGCTCCTATCACCTACACAATCCATGTGAAGGATACAGTCGCTCCGGTTGTTCACGAACCTGCAGATTGGAAGGATGAAATGTATCCTACTTATCTCAAGAATTGTGAATTCGGTGTGCCAGACATCACCGCTCTTCTTCCTAAGGATTCCATCTATCAGAACTGTGGCGATGCCTCAACTCTCAAGATCTGGCAGACTCCAGAGTCTGGTACTTTGATTTCAGAGACAACAATCGTTTACCTCCACATCGAAGATGTCTGCGGCAACGACACAGTAATGGAGAAAGTTGTTCGCGTACAGCCTCGTGAGGAAATCATCAAGGTGTCTGTAGCAACCGATCCTTATGTCTGCGGCGACGATGAAAGCCTTTCTCATCCGACTTCGGCTGAAAACAGCTTGTCTAACGCTCAGATCCGTGACTACAACGGTGTGGTTTATTACCAAGACTACGATGGCTCTTGGGTTCCGGTTCCAACTACCGTATTTTGGGATTACTACCGTGGTTCAATCTCTGAAGAAAACGTAGTTTACAGTAACAACGAACTCACTTACGCTGACAAGTTCGCAGATGCACAAGACTTGTATAGCGAAGAAGGTATGAAGGCGTTTGGTAAGTACAACTTGCTCCTCCGCCGCAACCAGAGCGATACATACTACTTCGTGGCATCCGATACAATCACCGGTTGTTCGGATACTGCTGAAGTCTATATCGACGTTCGTGAACGTCCACGTATCGATCTTGCAGGTGGTCTCTGGAAACTTTGTGAAGGCGACACTCTCGACATCAATGGCGAGTTTAAGTCAACCTTCCCTGCTTGTGTGGATCCGCTCGGTGGCACTATCACTGAAGAAGGCTGGCTCGTAAATGACTCGGTTTACAAGCATGGCGAACCAGTCAACTACGACAATGGCATCGACCACACTGCTATCTACTATGCAATCAACGAATGTGGTACCACACGTTCCGACAGCAGCTTGTATGTTTCTTGCAGTGGTGATCTTCCTTCATACGCCGATAGCCTTGAAGTCGCTGGCTCTGCCGAAAACATGAAACTCTTCCAGGAAGACCGCTTGATTATTGCCGACAGCGTCATCCTTGATGTTTACACTCACTTTGATCCAACGCAGGTATTGCTCTCAACCAATCCACAAGACAAACCTCGCATTTGGGAAGGTGAAAACGCAGAACTCGTTCTCTCTCTCCCTTACAAACCAACTGTCTATAAGTGGTATCGCGTAGTCAATGCATTCGATGGTGCTGGCGAAACTGTTTACGACCGTGAAGGTAACATCGTAAGTGGTGGCAGCTATGAAGACGATGACGAAGACCTCGGCGACTTGTCTAAGGTTGACGGAAACGGAAGATATGTATTCACCCTTGAGACACCTTCTGATTCTTCAAGTTACTACGTACTCGTTGGTAACGGCGTTTGTCCTACCGAAGCATCCAACCTCGTTTCTATCGACGTGATGCATCAGCTTCCAACCGCTATTACTCCTTATGACAAGGATGGCTTGAACGATACCTTCATGAAGGGCTACTATGTAATCATCTTCAACCGCTACGGTCAGAAGATTGTTGAAAGCCATGATGGTTGGGATGGTACTTACCGTGGCTTGCTTGCCGACCCTGGTGTTTACTACTACACCATCGTGATGAAGAGTGGAGTGGTTCACAACGGTGCAATCGAAGTTGTGAAGATAAAGTAATAAATACTTGAACACATCAAAAGCGGGAAACTCAATAAACTGAGTTCCCCGCTTTTTTTATTTTTAATGTTCTTGTTGACGTATATCAATTTTCTTCTGTGTTTCCTGATTGTTTCTCATTCGTTGCATTAAAATATGTGTGTTTTAACTATTTTTTTTTGTCTTTTTATGTAGTTAAACAAAAAAAACGCATTATTTTTACAACCAGTATTATTATTGTTCCCTAATAAACGATAAAACTAATGCAAATATTACATACGATGTTTTATTTTTTTTTAGTTTTATGTTAGGAACAAAACATCTCATTTGACTACATTAAAAATTAGCTTATGAACATGAAATCTACATATTTATTGATGGGGAATAAGTTGACCACTTCTCCTGGGATAAAGAAGGCAAACATTGTTTTCAGACTTTGTTTGGCGTTTGTTTTGTCCATATTTTCGGTTACAAATGCCTCGGCTGTAATTACTGTCACCACCGATGATGGTAGCAAGGGGGCTTGTGTGGGTTCAATGGTGGAAGTGATTGCTTCTGGTACCAACGACCACTGGGTTCAATTCCAATATCGCGTTTATGGGGAGGGTAGTTGGAAAGATTTGAATGGTGTAACAAGTTCATCTTCAACTCTTTTCCCTAAGATGCCTAATAACAAGGTCTATTTCCGTGTGATAGACACAGAAGATCCGGCAAATTCCTCTGATCCTGATGGTGTTGAGGTGGGTGTCCGTACTGAAGGTTGTCCTGCCGCCTGTGTGGTTTCAGATGCGGGCGCATATATTCATGGTACCGACTTTGACTTGATAGATAAAAGTTCCCATGAGGCTGAAAAACCTGCCATCCCTGCTGATATTGAATCTTATTTTATGGATGGCGATGCGAAGGTTCAATTTTCTAAGAATGAGGTAAATAACTATAAGGTTACTACAGAAATTGAAAGTTATTTTGGTCCTGGTCTCAAGCCTAAAAATAACGCTAATTCCAACTTCTACTACACCTACGATGATAACACAAATAAGGGTAAACCATTTACTTATGTTTTCCCTTATGGTACTTGGCATGACCAGCCATATACCTTCAAAATGGTGTTTTATCTTTATTTTGATTCGAGCTGTGGCATGGATGATAATGCCGCTATTAAGTTGGAAACTGGTCAGGGTAACTTCGGTAGCCAAAAGGCTGACGTCAATGTCTATATCGACTCGTCTGACGAATTGGTTTCTTCTTCACTTACTTCGGCACAGTCTTTCGGTCATGCAAAGGTTTTTGAACCTGGAAATTTGCAGAATGGTGCTAAAGAACACGGAAAAGATTATTTGAAAAACAAGTTGTTGAGAGTTGAGGCCACTTTCTATGGTGTGTTCCCTCATACCAATCAGAAATTGGGTCCAAACCTCGATGGCACAACTTGGAATAATGACGATGACTTCGGTATGTATCCGTTGTTTGAACAGTTTGGTAGTTGTTGTAAAATGGCTATCGACTTCATTTCTGCGGAATTACCATCCGTTTGCTTGTCCGACCAGTCTAAATGTAAAAGTGATACCACCATTAAGGTTAATGCGGCTGGTTTCCCAGAAGACGTTGTCAAAGGCGGTAAGTTCAAATGGTATTACAGATTGGCAAATGGCACTTGGAGTGAATTGACTAACCTAGAAGGTAAGTCAGAAGTTGATATTAAGATTGACTTCTTGGGTAAACGTCATTTCAAGGTTGTCGGTTTGTCATCTAACGAATATATTGCTGTTGACAAACGTGAAATTACAATTGAATTTGATTTGGGTGGATTGGATTGTGAACCCGCCGGACCAGATAAGATTACTACAGATTCCAGAACCTGCTTGCCTAAAACTGGCGCTTTGGAAATCCCTTTCAAAGTAACCCCAGAGTTGTCCGACCCTGATGTACGTTACGGTTGGTCTCTTATTGCTCCTGATGGCAAAACGGTATATGTTAACAGAGACAAGACTACTAACGCCGTAATCATGGACCTCTTGCCTGCAGGTGCGCTCGTTCAGCCGGACAAATTGTTTAATTCCGATTTCTCAAACTGGAGATCAGGACGTATTGTCATTCCTGCTGCTTTTGTGGCAAGTATGCCTGCCGGAGACTCGCTGAAATATACCCTGACAGTTCAGCAATACAAAAAGGGTAAAACTGATACATGGAAATCTGTAAATGATCCGAAGTCGAGTGTCCTGACTTTCTATCGCACTCCGGATGCTTCTTTCGCATTGTCGCAAGGCAACGTGGAAGGAGATCCTACGAAAATCTGCCCTTACGTTTCTCCAGTGGAATTTACAGCCAATACGACCAATAAGGGTGGTTACACATATTTGTGGTCTATTGCTGCTGGTGGCTCATTTGAGAAAACAAATGAAAAGACTGCGGGCATAAAACTGCCTATTGATTGTGACGTGAAGACTTTGTCTGGCGTGAACCTGACAGTCAGCGTTACAGCCATGCCTACTTGTAAGGACAGTAAGTCGAAAGACGTAGAAATTTCTCGTGAGTTGCCAGAGGTGAAGTGCCCGGTCGGAGCTGATATTGTAAAAGATTTGGATAAAATCGAATGTCCGGATAAGACAGTCCCTGTTCTTTTGCACATGCCACAGATTATCAATACCTGTGACCCGGATCCGCTTGTAACCATCGATTTTGAAGGCTCTTATATTGACGATAAAGTTGTAAAGCCTTATTCGCATCCACAAATTAAAGCGAAACTGTCTAAACTGACAGAGGCATTGCTTACAATTGATGCTCCTGTTACGAAGAGCTCAGTATCTAACGGTTATATCCGCGCCATTTATAATGCGTATGATGCTTGTAACAACAAGAGTGCTAAACCTTGCACGCTCTTAATTACTGTTGTTGATACGAAAGGCCCTAATATTTCTTGTGAGGAAAAAGCGGGAGGTAAGCGCATTCTTGGTGATATCGTCGTGAAAATGTCGGAAGTCGGCAACGATGTTTGTGATGGTGTCAACGTTACAATCCAAGCGCCTGTTTTGACTGATCTTTGCGACAATTCAAAGATTACTGGCGAATTTTGGATGACAAGTGAGCCTAAGACTCCTACACTCAGCGACAAGTTCCTTATCGGAAAGACAACGACAATCACTTGGCGTTTCTACGACCATGCTGGCAATTACTCTGAATGCCATCAGGATGTAGTGGTGGTTGACGATAGAAAACCAAAATTGAATTGCCCTGCAACGGATGAAACATTGGAAATCTCAACCGATGTGAAAACCTGCAACACGTCTGCTGCAAGTGCGTTGAAGCAAATTTTGGACTTGCTTGGTAATGTCGAACCAAGCGCTACCAACTATTGTGGAACGACAGATAAGATTGACAAAACTGTCAAGTGGAGTGCGGATGGTCTTACTTGGAAAGATACAGCCAAGGCTGTATTCGCTAAAGATGAAACTTATTCTGTACGTTGGGAATTTTCCCGTCATTACATAGATGCAAATGGTGACCCACAGGTTGCTGTCGATTATTGTGTGCAGAAGTTCATCATCAAGGACAAGGTAAAACCTGAAGTGGATTGCTCAATGGTGGATAACATCATTGCCAATGTGAACATCAAGACTCGTCAGCGTGTTTATTCTAGCAATGGTCAGATTCACAACTATACCTATAAAGAAGACTATGCTTCGGCAGTTTTGCCTGACGGTGAAAGCGATGGCGTGGGTGACAAGGTTTGTAAAGATGATCCTGAAGTTACTTACTATACCGACGACTGCTCAAAAGTAAAAGGCCCAGCTAAACCTGGTGATAAGGACAATTTGGTTGACGTTATTCATAATGTGACTGATGTGAAAAAAGGTCCTGGCCCAGGTGGAACTTATACCTACAAATCAACTCCTGGTTATGAGTTTAAGTTCTCTTTGGCTGAACAACTTGTGGAAGCTAACATTCCTACTGCAACTGACCGTTGTGATGGCGTTCTTCTTCCAAAAATCGTTATTTCCGACAAAAATGGAGTTGAGAACGTTGTCCCTGGTGCTACTGTAGCCGAGATGGTGGAGGCCATGCGTAAGTTCAAATTTATGGTGGAAAACTCACCATATACTGTAAAATACGTCTTTACAGATAGTGAGGGCAACTCTGATCTTTGTGAACATACTATAACTGCGGTTCGCCAGGGTGCTCCTATCACCAACTGTTGGGAAGACAGTGCTCACTTGGCTGCAAATGATGTGTGTGAGGCTACAACAGAAGACTATTCTTATGCAAAGGTGCCTTCTGCTACAATCAAGTACAACTTGGTTACCATTTCCGCAGGATCGAAGGAGAAAGTAGAGGAAATTTCAAAGACGATCTATCCTTACAAGATTGTAAGAGATTACTTTGTGTTTACCGATAAAAAAACGGGGGAATATGATGAATCAACTCCAACCACTCATTTGGAGGCTTTGAATGACTCTCCGCTCAAGAGCCATAAAACAACTCAATACATTGCTCCTGCTGTCGGAACCGATAAGTCCATCAAGATTTACGAAAGCAAGGCAACTCCTGAGGCTTGGAAAGATGTTCTCGCTACCACATTCCCGTTGGGTGTGACGAAAATCTCTTTGTATTACCAAAATATGTCTGATAATTCAAACAAGGAGGTTTACGAAGAATCCGTTTGTACCGCTTATATTGTTGTAGCAGACGAAACTGACCCTGTTGTCGATTGTAAGGCATTTGCTGGTACTATTACCAAACAAATTTCCAAGGATGAGCTCGCAAAGAATAATTGCATCTTTACTTGGGAACAGGTTGGTTTGACTAAACCTGAGGTCAGCCAGTTGGATATTAAGGATAACTGCTCGGGCAACTCGACAGATAACGCTGAAAACTTCACTATTGAAGGCTATCGCTATTATCATGGCTTGGATGGCACTGAAGCTGGTGATGAATATAAGGAGTCTGATGCTGAATTCAAAGGTAATTTCCAGATTGGTACTACTGAGGTCATCTGGAGAATATTCGATGAGTCTGGCAACAGCGACCCTAATGTCTGCCGCCAAAATGTGGTTGTGGTTGATGATGAGGCTCCTGAATGTCCTACACTCAAAGATATCACAGTCGCAGTGCAGAACGACGTGGTCGGTTGTTATGCTAATGCTGTTGATGTGCAGAAGCATCCTAACTTCAATGCGAATGTAACTGCAGAGGATGACCATTGCTCGCCTACAGGTGCTGATATCCCTTATTTCAAAGTGGAACGTTCTGATGACAAAACCCTGACAGACAAATATCCTGCAGGAACTACCGTTATTACATGGTGGTTTAAGGATAATGCATTGGTTCAAAATGAAATTGGTTGCCCTCAGAACGTCGTAGTGACCGACTCTGCAGGACCTAAGTTCGATTGTAAGTCAGAAGATAGAACATACGAAATTGAAACAGGCTGTACTTTCTCTTCAGATAAGGTTGAATGGTATGTGCCTTCTCCAACTGACAACTGTGACGGGGATGATCCGAAAAATATGGTGTTCACTCTCATTCTTCAACAGATGAAGAGCAAAACAGAAGTGAAACCTGGGACTTCGGCAGAAAAGTATGTTTACAATACCAATACGCTCCAATACAGTCCTGTTATCCCTGATTTGGTTGCTGGTATTCACAAGGCTTCTTGGGTTATTACCGACTCTAAAGGAAATGAATCCGACTCGTGTACTTTCTATGTACATGTGAAAGATACTATTCCTCCACGTCCTGTTTGTCCTGAAGGGGTAAATGTAAATGCTCCTGTTGACGAATGTGAGGCAGTGGTTAGCCTTGATCCTGAAGATTACAAGATAATAGATCCTTGTGATGGTGTCGAGATTGTTCCAACTTGGAAACGTTCTGATGACGCAACTTCTTTGGATGCTCCGTTCCATGTAGGCGACACTTATGTGACATGGACATGGACCGACACTACTGGCAATTCTCATTCTTGTGAACAGTTGATTCATGTGAAGGATGTCACTCCGCCTGTTGCAACTTGTACGCACGTTGGCGATACTATCGAGGTTCCGACTTATACCTGTGAAGCAACATCTGCGGATTTGCGCGACAATGGTTTGAAATCTCCTACTGCTACAGATGAATGTCAGTCTCTGACTCCTGACAGAACAACAGAGGTTTATTATAAAGGCGTTTCTGGCCTTGAATCTCCGGTTAAACAAGTCGATACAAATGGTAACCCAATTCCTTGGACAGATTTGACTTACAGGATTGGATATTATACCATTGACTTTATCTTCACCGATACGACTGGCAATTCTTCTAAATGTAGTGTTGACGTCTTTATAAAAGACATTTCCGCGCCTGAAGTTGAATGCCCTAATTCACGCGTGGTTGAAAGCCCTGCATTGAATGAATGTAAATTCGATTTTGATGCTTCATTGACCAACCCAAGTATTGGTGTTGAGCACTGCTTGAGAACATCTATTAGTCCTGTCGCTCATATTTTTGACAAGACTGCTAATGATTATAAGGAGGAAATTCTTGAATTCCCTGTGTCTATTTCGGCTGGTGACTCTATTGACATCCGTTGGGATTACATATCGAAATACGGTTATTCAACTTCTTGTTACCAAAGATTGGTGGTTGTTGACAACCAGTGGCCTGATAATTTCTGCGAAACGCTCGGTTTGACGCAGATTGATTTGGTCGCAGACCCAGAAAAATGTGAACACACTGTCGCACCTGGTGACATCCCAGTTCCTTCTTTTGAAGATAATTGCGGAACAATCAACGGTGAGTTGGTTTCATACATCTACGTCTCAGGCTCTAAACCTGATACTACTATCGTGGATAATGTGATTCCAACCTCTTTCAGAACTGGTAAAACCATCCTTCGTTGGAGATTCCACGATACTGCGCATGAAGATTCTTGTGAACAAATGGTATTTGTGAAAGGAAGTATCGCACCAGACATCGATTGCGACACATTCCGCACATTCTTTGATACCGTTCCGGAATGTGATACTCGTAGTGTCGCTGTCCGCACTCCGTATGCTATTGATGTTTGCGCTCCTGAAGGTGTCAGCGACTCGGTGGCTGGTGTTCCATCTCGAAGCGACGGTTTGGCTATCGATGCTCCGTTCCCTCTGGGCAACACTGTCGTAACTTGGACTTTCACAGACTTCACCGGCAATGTTTCTTCTTCTTGTAAGGACACGGTTAACGTGCGCACTGAAAAAGAAATGGAGATTACTTGTGTGGACGAAATCAATCCGGACATGAAGGAGGGTGATTGTGACTATCAGGTAACCGTGCCTGTCGCAACGGCTAAACACCCTTGCTTGAATGTTACATTCCCTGGAACTCCTTATCTTAAGGGATCGACAAAACCGCTTCCTGTGGTCGATGGCAAACTCGATTATAAGTTCCATGTGGGTAAATATAAATTGCTTTGGGTGTTTGTGGATTCTGTCACAAATTCTTTGGTTAAGTCTATAGATACTTGTGTGACTGATGTCCAGATTGGCAACAAAAACCAGATGCCTGTTGACTGCGACAATTATCCTGCAATCAAGAAGTCTTTGGCTGGCAATTGTACTATCGATGCTGCCGACCTCGGATTTAATGACCCTGAAGTAGTGGATTTGTGTACAGGTCAGACCATCGTTCCTTATATCTACCGTACGCTTCGCGACAAACCATCGGATACACTCAAAGTGGAACAGCTTGGCGCTTTTAAGGTAGGCGAACAAGATACTATCGTTCGCGTATTCTACTTCAAGTCTGATGGTCAGGAAGAAGGTTCTTCTTTGGAATGCCGTCAGCCTGTCTGGATTCTCGATTCCGCAAATATCAAAACCAACTGCTTGCCTGAAGATTCCGTTACCACTTTGATTGCTGAAGACGGAAAGTGTGATATCAATTTGGATGCTGTTCTCGACAGCATTGGCACTCCTGAAGCTACGGATGAATGTCTTGATCACCCTATTACAGGTAAACCATTCATTTACTCTGATGGCGTGCTCACTCCTGTCAAAGGCAATGAGGTGATTGAGGTGGGTAAGATTACGATTATCCGTTGGTTGTTCAATGATCCATTGGCCAACATCGATACTGCTTATTGCGATCAGAAAGTGACTGCAATCGGCACTGCCGCTCCAGTATTTGATTGTAATAGTCTCGATACGCTTCCATTTACTGCTGTTGGTGAATGCTATGTTGAACTTGGAGATCAAGACATCCCAACTCCGGTTGCAAAAGACAGTTGTACCAAGGAAGATGTTTTGGCTGAAGGTGTCCGTGAAGATGGTACACCGGTGCTCGGCAAATTTGATGTGGGTCCAACTAAGATTATCTGGACCTTCAAATCTCCTAACAGTATCACCCCTAAGGTTTGTGAACAGATTGTTTGGGTGAAGACCGATAAGGAAATTGATGCCAAGTGCGGCGAAGAGAATTATCCTTCTCAGACGTTTGTTATCAAGGACAATTCTTGCTCAATTCCTTCAGATTCTGTCAATATCGATGAACATACCACAAATAACCCTTGCTTGACTGACGTCATCATCACAGGTGTTCCAACTCGTTCGGATAACCTCTCAATGACCGATGACTTCCCAATCGGCAAGACCATCATCACTTGGACTTTCGTTGATACCACCAACACTCTTGTTCACGACACTGCAATTTGTGAACAGGTTATTGAGGTGAAAGACGAAAAGGAACCAAAGGTGGATTGCGAAACCGTATTCCCATCGGCTAAGATCTTCTTGGATTACGAAAACTGCTCGGCTGACTTCGCAATGCTCCCAATCTCTGTGGACAGCATTCCTGTCAACCCTTGTAACAACGACATCGCAAGAATCGACACCGTTAGAGCCTCTGGCGCTGGCATGCACGATCCTTATGAAGTAGGTAAAGACACTATCACTTGGACCTTTACATTTGAAATGACCAACCAGTCTTTCTCTTGTACACAGTTTATTGAAGTGATTGATACTCTTGCTCCAGATTTCGATTGTGATGCCCTTCCAGACTCGGTGGTCGTAGCCCTCTCTTCTGGAGACTCCGTTTCCTTCCAGGATGTGAAGGACGCCGGATTTATCATCCCTGTTGTAACCGACAAGTGCTGCGAAGTGACAACAACCATCACTCGTGACGACAACAAGGCGCTTGAAGGCAACTATGGTTTGGGTAACACCGTTGTTCTCTTCGA
>JAGHUM010000115.1 GCA_018064855.1 Candidatus Physcocola equi | reverse complement strand
TGGTCAAGTTTCTTAACCATGTCGTCGAACAACGTGTTGCGCTCGACAAGAAGGTCGTGGGTAGCTTTCAATACGCCCTCCTTATCCCATGTGTATTGTTCCGCGTCAATAATTTGGCAGATACGGCTAACAAGGAATGGATAACCAGCAGTATAGTCACGAATCATCTGACCTATGAATACTTCATCAAAAGTCAGGTTGTGGTCGGCCTTGTATTCTGCGAGCATACCAGCGATACCCTTTGCTGAAAGGCTCATATCGACATCGAATGGAACCGCAATGTTCCATGGCGAGTTATACTGATGCTCATCTTCTGTGCGAATCTTCAGTTTGAGATTTTTGATGTCATAAACTCCTGCAAGGATGACGGATTGGAAGGTTGGTTTAACGTCTCTGTCAAGATACATTCTGCGGAGCAAAGCCAAAAGTTTCAAGAACGAAGGATAATTGCCAGCCTGATCAACCTCGTCGATCAACAAAACAATAGGTTTGGAATTGCGATGGTTGACATTACTGATAAACTTAGCCAAATCCTTCTCGTTGCATTTCTCATCATGAGATTCGGAAAATGCAGAAATGTATTCTCCTACCTCGTCGTCAAGCCCTTCAAGTGGAGACCACTCGAATGCATCAGCCATTTGATAGGCAATGGTTGCATATAGTTTCTCTTCGTCTGCGTATGCTGAATCTGCCAATCCTTCAAAACTAAGACTGAATACACAGAACTCGTTAGAGAAATTATTACTTATTGCTTTCAAAGTGGTAGTCTTTCCATACTGCCTGCCACGGTTGATGCAGAAATAGTCTCCCCTGACAACCATCTTGTGGATGATTTCCAGGCGCTCGGTGATGTCCACCATATAATGTTCATTTGGGCGACAGGTGCCTGCTGTATTGAATGTTTTCATACTTGCAGTAGCGAAAGATCATAACTTTTTTTTCAAATTTATGAAATTTTTCCAAAATAAACGAGCAAAAATGTCTTTGAAATTGGTGTTTTGATAAAACTTCATAACTTATGCCAATAATCTTTCATAGATTTGAATATCCTTGTGCCCAGACTAATCCTCTTACTTCTTGACACCGTAAATTCATTCTATAAATATAAATTGTTTGTTTTTTGTTGGAGGTTTTTATAAGAGGATTTATCAGAATTATTTTAAAGTGAATCTGAAAGGAGCAATGAATGCCCATTGTGACTGAAGATTCGCTCAAAACTGACAGAAAAGACCTATGAAAAGTCTAATAGAAGCAGTTCGCAAAAATTTAAACAGCTTCTAAAACTTCTCAGCAAAATAATTTGCTAAATCAAGAAAAACACTTAAATTTGCACATCTAAATTAAGACCCATTATAAATGGAAGTTATGCAGAAGAACTATTTTTCATATTTCTTTTATTACTTTTACTTTATACAGTAAGAGCGGGTTTTGATGTGAATATATGAACAAACAAATTTGATATTAAATCCCGCTCAATCTTGAACGGGATTTTTTTTTAAGAATATAATAACTAAAAGACAGGCCAAGCAGGTCTTCTCTCGATAAGAAGAATCTTCTACGACCCGTTTGATACTGAGCTATCAAAACAATGAAAAGACAAGTTGCAATTCAGGGTGTGGCCGGCTGCTTCCACGATATCGCAGCACGTGCTTATTTTAAGAATGACGAAGTGGAGACTGTTCCTTGTAACACCTTCCGACAGTTGTTTGATTCTGTGAAGAATGATCAACAGATGATCGGAATCGTGGCTATTGAGAACACTATTGCCGGCAGTTTGCTGCAAAACCACAATCTGCTCCGCGACTCTGGCCTTCAAATCGTGGGCGAACACAAACTCCGTATCAAGCAAAACCTTGTCGCATTGCCTGGACAGAAAGTGGACGACATTAAAGAGGCTTATTCCCACCCAATCGCTCTGATGCAATGCAAGGAGTTCCTTAACGAACACAGTCATATCAAGGCTGTTGAAAGTGAAGATACTGCCCTCAGCGCCAAACTCATCGCAGAGGAAGGCGAATCGGCAAGAGGTAAAGCCGCCATCTGTGGAGAACTTGCTGCGGAACTTTACGGACTTGAGGTCCTTGCAAAAAGCATAGAAACAAATAAACACAATTTCACACGTTTCCTCATTGTGACCGACAGATGGAACGTGGAGGAAATGATGATGGGCAGATGTCCGAATAAATCGTCTTTTGTTTTCACGCTCACTCACGAAGAGGGTAGCCTTGCAAAAGTTCTTTCCATACTTTCTTATTACGGACTCAATCTTACCAAGATACAATCGCTCCCTATTATGGGACGTGAATGGGAATATCAATTTTATGTGGATTTGAAATTCAGCAATTATCTGAAGTACAAACAGGGCGTCGATGCCATCATTCCTTTGACTAAAGATCTGATTATCTTGGGCGAATATGAGGAAGGTGAACAGACCATATGAAATACCCCCAAAAGTAAAAATTAAAAACAGATACATATCCGATGAATACAGCGGTAAAACCAGCCGAGAGGCTTAATCTTGTTCAGGAATACTACTTCTCTCGTAAGTTGCGTGAAGTGGCGCAGATGAACGCTGAAGGTAAAAATGTAATCAGTTTAGGCATTGGTAGCCCAGATAATATGCCTTCAGAGGCCACCATCAATGCTCTTTGCGAAAATGCGCATAAGGAAGATGCTCACGGCTATATGCCTACTGTCGGCATCCCACAACTCCGCGAGGCAATGGCCTTTTTTTATAAACGCTGGTACAATGTGGACCTCAATCCTGCATCGGAAATTCAGCCTTTGCTTGGCTCTAAGGAAGGTATCTTGCACGTCACTTTGGCGTTTGTCAATCCTGGTGAACAAGTTTTGGTGCCAAATCCCGGCTATCCAACATACACATCGCTCAGCAAGTTGCTTGGCGCGGATGTCGTTTATTACGATTTGAAGGAGGATGACGACTGGCAACCCGATTTCGACCAACTCGAAAAGATGGACACCAGCAAGGTGAAACTTATGTGGTCCAACTATCCAAACATGCCGACAGGTGGACCTGCACGCATGGAGACCTACGAGAAATTGGTGGATTTCGCCCGCAGAAAAAACATCATCATCATCAACGATAATCCTTATAGTTTCATCCTCAATAAGAAACCAATCTCCATTCTTAGCGTTCCAGGAGCAAAAGATTGTTGTATCGAGTTTAATTCCCTCAGCAAGAGCCACAATATGCCAGGCTGGCGTGTGGCAATGCTTTCCAGCAATGCTGAGTTCATCAAGTATATCCTCAAGGTGAAGAGCAATGTGGAAAACGGTTCCTTCAAGGCTTTGCAGCTTGGTGCAGCAGAGGCGCTACACAACACGGCTGAGTGGCACGAAGAGATGAACTACAATGTTTATCGTCGTCGTCGCGACATCGCCGAGAAAATCATGGACGTTATGCACTGCACTTACAATAAAAACCAGATGGGTATGTTCCTTTGGGGTAAGATTCCTGCCGCTTATGCCAATGTGGAGGATCTCACTGAAAAAGTGCTTCACGAGGCTCGTGTGTTCCTTACTCCGGGTTTCATCTTCGGCTCAAATGGACAGCGCTATGTGCGCATCTCCCTTTGCGCAAAAGACGAAAAACTGCAAGAGGCTCTCGAACGCATTCAAAAATTGGAAGGGCTGCTTTAAGGCTGTTCCGTTTAACTGAAATTTATGTCATAAATCATGGATATTGAAAAACTCAATTTGTCTGGCGTAGATAATCGCCGCCCAATCGTCATCGCTGGTCCTTGCAGCGCTGAAACGGAAGAACAATGTATTGAATCGGCAAAAGGCCTTGTTAAACAGGGCGTAAAGATATTCCGTGCTGGTGTGTGGAAACCACGCACAAAACCGGGTGGCTTCGAAGGTAATGGTGAAACTGCTTTGGAATGGCTTAAACAGGTGAAGCAGGAAACCGGTATGTATGTCTCTACTGAAGTGGCAACTGCAAAGCATGTGGAGCTTGCTCTCAAAGCAGGTGTCGATTTGCTTTGGATTGGCGCCCGTACTACTGCTGACCCTTTTGCTGTGCAGGAGATTGCCGACACTTTGAAGGGGGTGGATGTGCCTGTCCTCATCAAAAACCCTGTAAACCCAGATTTGGATTTGTGGATTGGGGCTATTGAACGTGTTTTCAATGCGGGGGTGCACCGTATTGGTGTGATTCACCGTGGTTTCTCTTCTTACGACAAGAAACTCTACCGCAACCTTCCTCAATGGCATATTCCTATCGAATTGCATCGCCGCATTCCTGAATTGCCTATTTTCTGCGACCCAAGCCATATTGGCGGACGTCGCGACCTTATCGCTCCGCTTTGTCAGCAGGCTATGGACCTTCAGCTCGATGGTCTTATTGTAGAGGCTCACTGCAATCCTGAAAAGGCGTGGACCGATGCAAGCCAGCAGGTCACTCCTGAAGTGCTTGGACTTATCCTCAATACTTTGGTCATCCGTGAGATGAACCAGAGCACTGAAACCATCTCGGAATTGCGTAAGCAGATCGATGAAATCGATATGACCATCACCGAGACTTTGGCAAAACGTATGCGCATCTCTCGTGAAATCGGTCAGTACAAGAAGGAACACGACATGGCCATCCTCCAGACCAGTCGTTACGATGAAATCATCAACCGCCGCGTCGCCGAAGGTAAGGCGATGGGCATGGGCGAAGATTTCATGAAGGAAGTGTTTGAAGCTATCCACTCTGAAAGTGTACGCCAACAGATGGAAGTGATGAACAAGTAATTTTTTTTCATTCCTTCTCTAATTAATCTCTCTTTTGTCCATGAGAATTTTGATTCTTGGCGCCGGAAAGATGGGAACTTTCTTCTCCGACGTACTTTGCGATAAGCATGATGTCGCTATGTTCGATGTGAATGCTAAAAAATTGAAATTTGTTTTCAATACACAGCGTTTCACTTCTGTTGACGAGATTGAAGGGTTCAAGCCAGAACTCGTAATCAATTGCTCGACTATTAAATATACGCTCGACGCCTTTCGTATGGTGATGCCGTATCTTCCTAAAGACTGTATCCTTTCAGATATTTCTTCAGTGAAGACCGGTTTCCTCGATTTCTATAAGGAAAGTGGTTTCCGCTTTGTTTCCACTCACCCTATGTTTGGACCAACGTTCGCCAGTCTGAGCGACCTCAGCACCCAAAACGCAATCCTTATTGCGGAAAGCGACCATCTGGGTAAGGTGTTCTTCAAGGACTTGTATGACTCGCTTCACCTCAATATCTTTGAGTATTCTTTCGCAGAACACGATGTGACAATGGCTTACTGCTTGTCTGTCCCGTTTGCTTCTACGCTGGCTTTTTGCTCGGTAATGAAGCATCAGGATGCCCCTGGCACCACTTTCAAGCGCCATATGTCTATCGCGCACGGTTTGCTCTCGGAAGATGATTTCCTCATTTCAGAGATTTTGTTCAATCCGAATTCTGTGGAGCAGCTCCGATTGATTCAGGCTCGTTTGACTGAATTGGAAAACATCGTTTCTTCAAAAGATAGTGAGGCGATGAAGCAATTCCTGACGCGTGCACGCGAAAATGTGAAATAATAAGTATTTTGGGAATACATAAGAAGTTGTTTATATTTTTGTTGGAGTTTTTTATATGTGTATTTTTCAGGATGTTTTGAAATGAATCTGAAAGGAGCAATGGATGCCCATTGTGACTGAAGAATCACTCAAAACAGACGAAAAAGACCTATAAAAAGCCCAAAAGAAGCAGTTTGCAAAAATGTAAACAGCTTCTAAGACCGTATCAAACGATGATGCGGTCTTTTTTTGTCGTGTTTGGCATGATTGTTGCACTAATTTTATGCAAACACATATATAATCATGGCAGGTAGAAAATCATTTTCATCGATAGTCCTTTTGACGCTTCTGATGCTTGAAGGTGTATTTTGTGGCAATGTTTATGCGCAAAGAGGTAGCCTTCATAGCGGTTCCAAGGTGACAAGGTCTGTTGTGAAGTCCGTTAAAAATAAAAAGAAATTGTTTGGTGGACATTGGGACATTGTTGTGCCTGGCCCTCCAGCAGTGATTGTGGAGGATCTGGTTCCCGTGGAGGTGGTTGTGGTGGAGCATCCCGACACCCTCTACGACACTTGTTTCTACGATCCCGATCCCATAAAAGGCAAGTTCTCTTTGCTGGCTGGTGTCCGTTTCTCTCGGGCCGATGTCGCAGAGACTTTTTGGTCGGATGAAACTTCTTTCAAACCCGGATTTAATTTGGGGTGCAGATGGGATCTGTATCGTTTGCAGAAAGACTTTGCTGCATATAATTCCATTGATATGAAATATCAGTTGAGTCATTATTGGGTGGACCAGACTGATGATTATGAACATCACTCGTTGCATTACTTGGATGTGGCCTACCATTTCGGTCTCCGTTGGGTTCGTTCCAATGGTGATGTCTGTTCTTTTGGGTTTGGCCCTTTCTTCGGCATATCTCCTTATGGAAACACAAAAACAAAGTACGAAAGTTATTCTACATTCGCAGATCAACCGTTTGTTGACCGACTCCATTGGGGACTCGACGTGGAGGCTGCTTACACTCACGATCATTTGTTTGTAGGGGTGGCATGGTCAAGAGTGTTGAACGAGTTGAAGTTTGGCGAGACGACTATGAAAGCCTGCCGAAGTTTGTCGGTAAATGCTGGTTACAGATTTTAAGGGGAGGAGTGAGTCATGAATAATATAATGGAAAGATTATTGCTGTTAGCCGGTATGCTAACTTCATTTGTTCTTGGTGCTGATGCACAGATGAATATGCGCAATCAGATGCAGGTTAATCAAATTCATCAGATGCAGCAAGTGCAGCGTCATGTCCAAAACCAACAGAACCGGCCCAAGCATTTCAACTGGCCTTTAAAACGCCAATATCCGTACGAAGAGATCGAACAGGTGATGATGCCAGACGGACATATTGTTGAATATCATCATGTGTATAATGGTCCTGTGGTGTGGGATTCTGTTCCGTATGAATGGCCTTACAAACTTCATTTTTTGCCTTTTGCCGCGTTAAATTGCTCAAGATTGGCTGGTGAGAAGATATCGTCAAGCCCATTACAACCGGGTTTTGGGGTAGGTATGCGTTTCGACTGGTACAGTGATGAGCGGACCAGTATTTATGTAGGTACGGGCATTCAGTATTCGCAGATGAATTTGAGATTCAAGGGCGATGATTATTTTGTTTTTGATATCGAAAGCAAACTCAATGCGTTTCACATCCCCATCTATTTCGGTCCGCAATTCCATTTGAAAAACGATATGAAAATCGGTTTGGGCGCAGGGGTGAAATTTGGAGGTTTCATCAGTTCTAAATTCCAGGAAAGAGAAGGTATGTTGTATAATGCGAGCGATAAATTTGATTATATATTCTGTGTTGAGACTTGGTTTGCCCGGAAAAACTTGCAAATCGGTTTCCAATACGATTGGGGATTTTCCGGTATGTCTTATATCCCTCGCCATAGTATCATGGTGTTTGAATCCAATACACGTCAATCCATGGTGTTGACGGTCGGATACAGATTTTGGAACAATTAGCGGAGGTTTGCTTTGCTTACTCCCTCATTTCACGGTAAACTGCACCGTTTGGAAGAGACCTTTGTCGTCAACAACTGTCAGGTGGTGAACCCCTTTCTCTGCTTTGCAGGAAATGTTGTGCCCCAAGAAGTTGGTCATGCCTAAAAATTGCTTGTCTAAATGCCAATAGAGGGTGGCATTCCGGTCGGAGTGGGCGGCACGAAATACGAAATTGTTGTCTTTCCCGGCAAACAGTTTAGGCAGGAACAGTGTGCTGTAGGGTGTGGGGTAGAGGATTTCCAAAGGCGACTGTTCTGTTTCGCATCCTGGATGAAATGGAGGCAGATCCTCATAATTCGTAGAGTGTTGTTTGTAGTAGTAAGCCATTGCTGGCGGTAAAACAAACCATGGCTTGGTGACAATCTCGCTTGCTGGATAGCATGAACTGTTGACTTGATAGGTCTCTTCTTTGTTCAGATGCACCAATCTGTGGTAATGACATGGCGTCGTGTTGATGGCTTGTGAGGGCATCAGCAATGTAGTGGTGTCGCCGCAAATGTCCGAGGCTGGCAATCCACTTTGATTGCACATCTTTATAGGACGCAGATCGTCGAGTGGTTTGTTGAACCATTCGTTTCCGTGAAGTTGTGAAAAGACATGGAATAAAACAGGTGCGGCATAGCCAACGCCGGTTACATCTGGTCGTCCCTCTCCTGTTGCGTTGCCAACCCATACACCGACCACATACCTCGGATTTACCCCTATTGCCCACGCATCTCGGCTTCCAAAACTGGTCCCCGTTTTCCATGCGATTTTTTTCATGGAGGCAAACTGTTGCCAGTCGCTCTCTTCTTCGGGGCGGTTGACATCGCTCATGGCGTCGAATGCAAACCAAATTCCGGATGCCGACAAAACGCCTTCATTTTTTAGTCTGTTGTCGGAGATGCCTTTTATGCTGTCTTCGTTTTCGTGTATGAACCGTAGGCTGTGAATGTCTGCCGGGTTATACTGACTTCCGTAGGGCCTGTAATGGTTGAGCGTGCGAGCGCACGATGCGTACATTCCGCAAATGTTGAGCAAAGATCCCTCTGCTCCTCCCAAAATGATGGTGGCCCCATAGTGGTCTTCGTCAAAATACAGGGTGTTCATTCCCAGTTTTTTCATTTTAGACATGAAGCGGCCGATGTTGTAATTGGTCAGCATACGAACCAGTGGCACATTGAGCGAGCGTCTTACTGCTTCTCGGGCAGACACTGCTCCGTAGTTCTTCTGGCTGAAGTTTTTGGGCGCATAGCCTTGCAGATTTAATGGAATGTCGATTTGCAGTTCATCTGGCATCAGTTCTCCGTCGGAAATCATGGCGGCATAGAGAAAAGGTTTCAGTATGCTTCCTGTGCTGCGGGGGGCGTCTGCCGCATCCACCATATAGCAACTGGCACTGTCTTTCCTGTCGCCATGGTTGCGCATCACATTGCCCACATAAGCCTTGATGTCTCCGCTTTCCACATCCGCTACTATGATAGACATATTGTTGACCAGGTTGGCGGCATATTGACGGGAATACATGTTGGCCATGCTCTGCACTTCTTCTTGTAACGGCCGGTTTATGGTTGTGTAAATGGAGGTGCCTTCGTGATTCCTTTTCAGTTTTTCCAGCAAATGAGGCGCGCAGTTTGGCAGAGCCATTGGCTTGTCGGGCAGAGGCTCCTCTATGGCCAGTTCCATCTCTTCTTTGTCTATATAACCTTCTTTGTGTAAAGTTTCCAGTAGTTTGTTGCGTTTTTTGAGCAGACGCTCTCTGTTTTTCCCTGGGTGAATAAGGGATGGGGCGTTGGGAAGTACGGCCAGGGTGGCGCTTTCTGCCCAACTGAGGTTGTGACATTCTGTGCCGAAATAACGCCATGAGGCAGCTTCCAGTCCGACCACATTACCGCCAAATGGGGCATGGTTGGCGTAGAGTGCCATGATGTCTTCTTTGGAGTGGGTTAATTCGAGCCATGTCGCCCAGTTTATCTCAATGATCTTTTGCAGGATGTTGCGTTTTTGTCCGTCTCTTGACAAACGTGCCACCTGCATGGTGAGAGTGCTGCCGCCTTGGCGGCTTTCTTTCGTGAAATTGTTGATCAGGCTTCGTGTGATGGCGAAAATGTCAACTCCGAAATGATGATAGAAGTGCTTGTCTTCAAAACAGATAATGCTTTTTTTGAATTTGTCGGGAATACTGTCATTCTCAGGGAAACGCCATTGCCCGTCGCGGGCGATTCGGGCACCCATTAGGTCCCCTTCGGAGGAATAGACAACGGTGGAATAACAGGTTGTGAAAAGTGGGGTGGGCACCCACATCCCCATGACCAAAAACCAAACAAGAATGCCATACGCAAGGGCATATAACCAATGGCGTTTTTTTAGATGTTTCATTTCGCTGATTGAGGTTTAAGAAATTATCCAATGGCTTTGTAAAAAAATGGATTTTTCCTACCTTTGTGCAAAGTTATTCAATTTTTTATTATGAAATATTTAAAAATCTTTTTGTTTCCTGTTTTTATGGCGATGATGGGTTTGGCGATGCTAAACTCTTGCTCAAGTGACGGGAATGACATGGTGGCCAATAAGTATGTGGTCGCATGTACGGAGGGACAGGTCTCCCGCTTTTCTGAACCTATGTTGATTCTGTCTCAGGATGTCAACTATGCTGGTAACCTTAACGAAGTTTGCGAAATCAAACCGGGTGTGAAGGGAAATTTCCGTCTTCAGGATAAACACACTATCGTGTTTGACCCTGAAACTGAATTGGATCGTGCTACCGAATATACGGTGACTACCAATCTGAAAAAAATCTTCGACGATGGAGATGTGGATAAGTTCTCTTATTCTTTCCGAACCATTCAGCCTGCTATGCGTGCGCGCATGCTAAGTCTTGAATGTGACGCTAAAGACGACAATCTTTACACTTGCGAGTTCTCCATTCTCACTTCAGAACCTGAAAAGAACAATGAGGTGGAAAGTGCAGTTCTCGTTTCTGAAGGTGGCGTGAACACCAAATGGACCCACACTTCTGACGGACGTACTCACAAACTCACCGTCGGAAACTTGGTCTCTGGTGCTTCCGACCACGATTTGGCTTTGGCTGTTGGAAACAACAATCTGGGTATTGAAAAAGGCTCTTTGATCAATGCGACTATTCCTTCAAAGACCACTTTTGATGTCTATTCCATCGTTTACAACGCAGCGCCTGAAAAGTATATTGAGGTGACATTCACTAAAAACCTGAGCAAGTCGCAGAATATGCTTGGTCTTGCCAGAATCCGTGAAAACCGTCAGTCGAAGGCGGTGGATGTGCATGGAAACAAGATGAAACTTTATCCTGATGCGACAGAAGGTTATGCTAAACTGAATGTTGAAATCGGTGCCGACGTGATGAGCGCAAAGGGAATTAAGTTGGGTAAAAACATCAGTAAGGAAATTGAAATCAAGACTTTAAAGCCAGAGGTGGAATTTGTGGACAACAATGTGGTTGTTCCATTGTCTGATCGTGTCATCATTCCGTTCAAAGCAACTTATTTGCGTGGTGTCACTGTACGCGTGCTCAAGGTGTTTGAAAACAACATGGGTATCTTCATGCAGAACGGAAACCTCAATGAATATGAAAATATGCGTTGCTTGGCTCGTCCGGTTTGCCGCAAGACCATTTTCTTGGATGATGACCCATCGGTTGACCTCACCCAGTGTGGCACTTACGCTCTCGATTTGAAAAAATTGGTGGACATGGAGCCAGGTGCTGTTTATCGTGTGGAATTGTCTTTCGACCAGCGCCTTTCTGCTTGGCCTAATTCTGATTACAAGGCCCCTTCAAAGGCTGAAATCGCTGCCGATGACGAACGTGAATTCTTGAAGGAATGTAAGCGTTTCAACTCTTTCTCTTCTTGGTATAGCACGGGTTCTACCATGAAAGATGGTTATTCTTCTTGGTGGGAGGAATACGATGACTGGGATGAATACAACAAGGCTACCAAAGATCCTGGTAAGGCTGCGTTCTACGAATCTAATAATTGCGTGGTCGGACGTAATGTGTTGGCTACAAATATCGGTTTGATCGCTCTCGGCAATAATGATGCGATGACCGTATTTACCAACAACCTTGTGACTGCCCGCCCTGAAAAGAATGTTACTGTCAATTTCTACAATTTGCAGAATCAATTGATTGCTTCTGTGGAATCAAACTCTGATGGTATTGCTACATACAAGTCAGAAAATGGTCAGGCGCCTTATTATGTGATTGCACAAAAGGACAAGGAAAAGTGTTACCTCAAGTTGGGTGAATGGAATTCTCTCTCAATGAGTACTTTTGATGTGTCTGGCGCTTCTACTCAAGATGGTCTTAAAGGATTCATCTACAACGAACGTGGTGTACGTCGTCCTGGCGATACTCTTCATTTGGCGTTTATGTATGTTGATAAATCAAAATTACTTCCAGAAAACCATCCTGTAGTGTTGACTTTGAAGAACCCTTCTGGTCAGCAATATGCTCGTCAGGTGGCCAACAGCGGTGCTGGAGTCCATGGCTTGTATAAGTTCACTTTGCCTATCGCGGAAGATGCTCCAACTGGTATGTGGAATGCGAGAATCCAGATTGGTGGCGCTTCTTTTGAAAAGTCCATCCGTGTGGAAACAATCAAGCCTAACCGCTTGAAGATTGATATGAAGTTGCCTTCTACACTCACCAAAACATCTGCTTCTTCAACTCTTTCTTCTGAATGGTTGCATGGTGGCAATGCGGGTAATCTCAATTATGACGTGACTGCCAATTTCAGGGCTACAAGCACTTCTTTCAAGGGATATGAGAAATATACTTTCGATCTGGCTAACGGTGATCTCAACGAACAGGATATTCCTGTGGCAAAAGGCAAATTGAATGCCAATGGTCAGGTTGTGGTGCCAATCAATACTGCAAAATTGGCAAACGCATCTACAATGATCAGATGCGAATTTGTGACAAAGGTGTATGAACCTTCTGGCGAATTCAGCACAGATGTCACCACTTCCAAGTATGCTCCATACTCAAGTTTTGTGGGTGTGGCTGCTCCAGAAACAGAGCATTATTATCTCCCAACCGGCAAAAACCACAAGGTCGAGGTCGTTGCTGTTGATGCTCAAGGTAAGCCTTTGGCTAATCATAGCGTTGAATTGTCAGTTGTTAAAATCGACTGGTATTGGTGGTATGAGTCGGACGGTGGCAATGTGGCAAACTATATTTCAAACCGCAATTTGAAACCGATCCTCACCAAAAACGTGATGACAAACGCAAGTGGTAAGGCTTCTGTTGATTTCGCTCCTTCAAATGAGGAATGGGGTACTTACGCTTTTGTCGCTTGTGACCAAGAAAGCAGACACCGTTCTTTGACTACAGCATATTTCGACTATATGGAAGGTCGTAACGCAGATCAGAGCGGAAACTCTACCACATTCAAGTTTGCTGTGGATAAGAACACATATAAGCCTGGCGACAAGATGAAAGTGGTGGTTCCTTCTTCTAAGGAGTGCCGTGCTATCATCTCTGTATGCAATTCAAGTTCGGTGCTCTTCACAAAGAACTACGAATGTAAGGATGGTGAAACAACCATCGAAATCGAAATTACTCCTGAGATGCAGCCAAACGCATATCTTTCCGCTACAGTGTTGCAGCCTCATGGAAATACGCTTAACGACGTGCCTATCCGTATCTACGGTGTACGCAACATCATGGTCAACGACCCTGCAAGCGTTTTGGTTCCTGAAGTTAAAATGGATGAGGAACTTATTCCTGACGAAGATTTCTCTGTAAAGGTGACAGAAAAGAACGGTAAGGAAATGGCATATACCCTCGCTATCGTTGATGAAGGTTTGCTCGATTTGACTCACTTTAAGACGCCAGACCCATGGAACCACTTCAACGCGCGTGAAGCCATGAACATGAGAATGTGGGATATGTACAGTTATGTGGCTGGCGCATTCGGCGGACGTTTTGAGCAGGTGTTCAGCATTGGTGGTGACGATGAAAGCAGCAATGCTCCAAAGTCTATCGTCAATCGCTTTACTCCGGTTGTGAAAATGGAAGGACCATTCCTTTTGAAGAAGGGCAAATCTGTTACCCACAAGATGCACATGCCAAACTACAACGGACGTGTTCGTGTGATGGTTGTGGCAACTGACGGAGACAAATCTTTTGGTAGCAGCGACAAGAGCGTGCTTGTTCGTAAACCAGTCATGCTCCTTGGTACTCTTCCTCGCACAATTGGCGTGGGTGAGGAAATGGATGTCCCAGTTAGCGTCTTTGCTTCAAAGGATGGTATCGGCACTATTAATGTCACTTTGAAGACTGATGATAAGATGACCGTTGTCGGACCAAGCCAGAAGTCGGTTAACCTTCCAAATCAGGGTGATCAGACCGTAACTTTCCGTGTGAAAGTAAACGATAAGGCTGGTGCGGGTCGTGTAAGTATCGAGGCTAAAGCCGGCAGACACACTGCTGACTACACTACAGACGTTACTATTCGTTCGATAGCAGAACCTCAAATCAACTACTATTCGGCTACGGTTCCTGCTGGTAAGTCTTGGAATCAAAACATCAACCTCGTAGGTGTTGATGGCACGAATGTTCTTGACGTTGATCTCAGCACTGTTAAACCAATCAATTTGGCGCGTCGTTTGAAGGATTTGGTGGGTTATCCTCACGGATGTGTAGAGCAGATCACATCAAAGGCATTCCCTCAACTCTTTATGGGTGACTATACACAACTCGATGAGGCTCAGAAGAATGCTGCCGCAGATGCAATCAAGCAGACTATTGAACGCTTGAAACTTTATCAGGTTGCGGGTGGTGGTTTCGCTTATTGGCCAGGTGGCAAATATGTTTCTTCTTATTGGGCTTCTACTTATGCTACTCATTTCATGGTGGAGGCTGAAAAGAAGGGTTATGCGGTTCCTTCAAATTTGCGCAACGAGGCAATTGGCTTCCTGAAGTCGAAAGCGAAAGGTTGGAAGTCAAACGATGCAAGTTACTCATACAACAGTGTCGATCAGGCTTATCGTTTGTATGTACTCGCGCTTGCCGGCCAGGCAGAGTTGGGTGCTATGAACCGCTTGAAAGAGGCTAAATCGGTACTTAACGAACAGGCTTGCTGGTTGCTCGCTGCCGCTTATGCACAGTCTGGTCATGCCGATGTGGCTAATCAGTTGGTAACTGCTGCACCTTCTGCAGATGGCGACCCTTATTACAATTATTGCTTCTCAAGCCCATTGCGTACTGCTGCAATCAAGTTGCTTGCTACTGTTCATCAGAACAAGCAAGACCAGGCAACTGTATTGTACGAGCAAATCGCTGACGAACTCAACTCGGAAAATTGGCTTTCTACTCAATCTACAGCATTCGCTCTCGTGGCTGCATCTAAATACAATCAAAAGTATTTGACAGACGGTAAGATTGCTGCTGAAGTAAAAGCCGATGGCAAGAGCGAGAAAGTAAATACCAACAAGGTAATGTGGACCGACAATTTTGTTAAGGATGCGGCTGCAGGCGCAAAGCAGGTGTCGGTTAAGAATGAAGGCAATTCTACTGTCTTTGTTAAGGTATCTACAGAATGCATCGCTAAACCTGGAGAAATCGCTCCTTGTGCTTACGGTCTTGATCTTAATGTTCGTTATGTTGACGAAAACAATCAGCCTATCAGCATTTCTTCTCTCAACAAGGGACAGAACTTTAAGGCTATTGTGACAGTTCGCAACGCAAGTGCAAAGGCTGTTCAGAATCTTGCTCTTTCTCAGATTTTCCCTTCTGGTTGGGAAATCTTGAATACACGTTACAACGATGAAATCACAACAAACGACCAGAGTGTTTATCGTGATTTCCGCGACGATCGTGTTTACAGTTACATCAATGATTTGAATGCTGGTAGCAGCAAGACCTTTACTGTAAATCTTTGCGCAACATACAGCGGTCACTTCTATTTGCCTGCTGTCAAAGTCGAGGCAATGTACGATAAGTCAGTTCGTGCAAACACTGCTTCTTCTTATGTGGATGTGAAGTAATCACGAAAACGGTAAATATGAAAAAGGCATGCAACCAGACCGGTTGCATGCCTTTGTTTTTTCATTGCGGAGAGATTGGTGCGGTAGGCGTGTTTTACACTGCAAGTTCTTCGGCACTCATATTGACAAGTTGTGAAATTAGTATGTCCAGGTTGCTATTTTATCTTCTCAATATCCCAACGTGTGAGGCTCTTCTTATCTGCGTCAAATTCAATGGCAAAGGTGACCAACTCTTTATCTTCGGAAAGGAAAGGAGCGGCATAACTGCGGTCTTTGATTTGCTCGCTTGCGGCATCAAGTCCGCCGTTCGAGGTCATCTTCAATTCAAATATGGCGTTTCTCCATTTCGTTTTGCAGACGATGTCCATTCTGCCTGTGGCGATGGAAACCTCCGCTTGCGGCTTGAAACCGCATAGGTAAAGCACCTGCACGATGATGAATTGAAATCGTTCTTTCCTTGAAGTCCATCATAAGTCAGTCTGTTTTTTGCGAAGTTAATGATTTACGGCTGAAATATGAAACTGTATATATTTTTGTTGGAGATTATAACCGGTGGATTAGAAAAACATCATATTGTTTTCCCATTTGCTTCTCCGTTCATTTGAGCCTTTTCTCTTCCAAAATCAAGAAATGGGAATTTCTGTTCCAATTCTTCTATCTTGCGGAGTGTCTTTTCCCGGAACAGTTGAAATGAGAAAGATTGGGGATTGAGCGGGCGGTGTTGGGAGGCCTGAACGACAGAACAAATGTCCTCCATGTCTTTTAAGGTTTCTTTGCTGAAATAGGCTTTGCCAAAGAGCTCAAAAATGTAGCGGATTGCTTCGTCTGATGGATGCAGCATGTCGTCGGCATAAAAACGATAGTCGCGCAGGTCGTCCATCATGATTTCGTAACTGGGGAAGTAATGTACGTTGCCGGGAAACAACTCGACTAACTGCTCGATGGCGAGCAGCAAGGTTGATTTGCTGACCTGATTGCCATGGGCGCCGTCTTTCCAATGCCGAATGGGACTGACTGTGAAGACGATGTTTATTTTTTTGTTCTGCTCAATGAGTTGCTGAATCACAGGAAGAAGTTCTGCTTCAACATCATCTGGGCTTAGGCGAAAACGTTCAAAGGAGCTGGCTGGCTCTTTATGGCAGTTGGCTACCACTTCATTCGTTCTTTTCAGCCGATAAGCCCAGGCTGTTCCCAATGTGATAAACAGCACCGTGGTCTTTTTGAGAAATAGATGCGCTTGAGATATCGCGGAATTGGCTATGGAAAGCAATTCATCTTGAGAGGCTGTCGCAAATGACCCGTGCAGTTGGAAACTGCGCCAGATGCCATCGGTAAGGAAAGTGTCTTCCGGTGCGAATGCAGTGTTGTCTATCACTCGCTGAAGGAGATTAGCGATTGAGCAGGGATTGAATAAGACTCCTGTCGGATTCACCATAGTTGGAAACTTGTGGGCTTGTAATTGCTCCGCCATGTTGGTGGAGAAACAAGACCCCAAGAAAAAAAGGCGGTCGGCATAGGTAATGCCGAAATCCGCCTTTTTTATATCAATTTCTGTTCGGAATATCATCTGTATAGGTGATTTCTGTCTTAATTGCCGTTGATGATTTTGAGCACTTCATCCATGTTTGGTGTGAGGATGATTTCTGTGCGACGGTTTTTCTGACGGGCTACAGCAGTTGGTGCGTCGTCGATAGGCACAAACTCTGCACGTCCGGCTGCAGTGATGCGGGCAGGGTTGATGCCTTTGTTTTTTAGCAGACTGCGGACAATTGCTGTTGAGCGCTTTACCGAGAGGTCCCAGTTGTCGAGAATGTAGCCATTGCCACGATAGGCAAGGTCGTCGGTGTGGCCTTCAATGGTGACCTGAATGTCTGGGTTGGCTGCCAAAAATACGCCGATGCTCGAAAGTGCTGAGTCTGCTTTTTCGGTAATATCCCAGTGACCTGAAGTGAACAGCAATTTCTCATCCATTGACACGTGGACTTTTCCGTTCTTTTCCACCACCTGGATACCATTGCCGACATAGCCTTTGAGCGCGTCTGCCATGCGTTGGCGCAATTTTTTCATCATCAGGTTCTGGTTGGCGATTACCTCGTTGAGTTCGCTCACTTTCTTCTCTTTGGCACGGATAGCGACCTCTGCCTTCTGCAGAGTGTCTTCTCTGGCTTGAAGTTTTTCCTGAATCTTCTGCAGGTCGCCAAGCAAAGCCTTGACTTCGGTTTCGTTGTGCGTAGATCTGAGTTTTTCGTAGAGGTCTGCGTTGCTTTTGCGCAAATCCTCATTGGCGAGTTGGATCTGGTGCATACGAAGCGATTGGTTGGCTGTGTCTTTTGCCATTTCTTTGAGTTTCAACTGCAGGCTGTTGTTCGCGGTTTGTAGGTCTGCAAGTTGTTGGGTGCTTTGGGCTGTGCTTTGTGTGTTCTGAGCCTGGCATTGTTTCAGTTGCTCCTGTGCATCTGCATATTTCTTGCTGCTAACACATGAAGTGCCTGTCAACAGCAATCCTGCCAATGGCAGAACAAGTATTGTTTTCTTCATATTTTGTTGTCTCTTCTGATTGTTTTTTGCAAAAGTAACACTTTTTTAAGAAATCAACTGACGTTGAATGTGAGTAGTTCTTCTTCTTTTTTCTGTTCCAGGTAGTTCATCAAATCCAAATTGGCTTTCACACTGCATCTTCTTGCATACAATGGTATGGTTTTACCTGTGGTGGTGTCGTGGATGTTGAAATGGATTTGGGTAGGTCCTTTTTTACGGACGAGCATTTCTTCCAACTCCTGGCATAGGGTGTCGTCCAGTTTGTCTTCATTAATCTGGATGGTGATGTTTTTGATGATTGCGTTCTGATGCTGTTGCTGGGCGTCATATTTGTCGCTTTCACCTTCTTCATCATCGTTGTCGGCTGCTACCATGTTGGCCAAAAGACTCACTTTCGCGATTTTGAATTTCAGAGGGTCGTCTGCGCTCTTTGCCCATTGGCTGGCTTCGTATTTCCCTTCCAAATAGACTGCTTCTCCTGCTCGGAAATAGAACACAAAGTTTTCGTAGTCGCTGCCAAACAGCGCCAATTCATGTTTCTCTTCGTAGTCTTCCAGTGTGACGATGGCATACGGATTGCCTTTTTTGGTGGTTCCGTTTCTCACACTCGTGACAAGTCCGCCTGTGGTGACTATTTTGTTGTAAAGACTTCTCTCATCTTGGAAGTCTTTCAATTTGGTGTTGCATACATAGCGAAGCACAAGGGCGTAGCGGTCCAAAGGGTGCGCCGATAGGTACATCCCGACCAATTCGCGTTCTTTGTTGAGACGTTCAAGGTCTGGCCAACTTTCCACTTTTGGGAATGGAGGGGTTGGTATTTTCATAGCCTCATCGTCGGCAAAGAGGCTGTTCATGGCGTTGAGTTTGTCTTGCTGCACTTGTTTGCCATAGTCGGAGAGAATTTGCGAGTATGTTCCTTTGTTAGGGAACTCCACAAACATCATTTCCCGCTTAAATCCTTCAAACGAGTCGAGCGCGCCTGCCAGGGCAAGGCTTTCCAGCGCTTTCCTGTTGAGGGAAGTGCAAGGCACGCGTTCCAGAAAATCGTAAATTGATTCATATCGGCCGTTTTTCTCGCGCTCTGCCACAATAGCGTTCACAGCACTTTCTCCAAGACCTTTGATGCCTGCCATGCCGAAACGGATTGCTCCGTTTTTGTTTACGGTGAAGTTGAGGTCACTTTCGTTAACGTCCGGACCATACACATTGAGTTTCATGTGCTTGCATTCGTCCATAAATTTGGTGACCTTGGCGATATCGCTTTTGTTGCAAGTCAGGTTGGCAGCCATCAACTCGGCAGGGTAGTTGGCTTTCAGATATGCGGTCTGGTAGGCAACCCACGAGTAGCAGGTGGCGTGCGATTTGTTGAACGCGTATTTGGCAAATTCTTCCCAGTCGGCCCAAATCTTGTTGAGCACTTTCTCATCGTGTCCGTTCTTCACGCCGCCGGCAATGAATTTACCTTTCAACTGCTCCAGAATAGCCATCTGCTTTTTACCCATGGCCTTACGCAGTTTGTCGGATTCGCCTCGCGTGAAGTTGGCCAAAAGACGACTCAAAAGCATGACCTGCTCTTGATATACGGTCACGCCATAGGTGTCTTTCAGGTATTTTTCCATCACCGGAATATCGTAGGTGATAGGCTCTGTGCCATGTTTTCGCGCGATAAAACTTGGGATGTATTGCATTGGTCCCGGACGGTAGAGCGCGTTCATGGCGATGATGTCGGAAAATTCGGTTGGTTGCAGGTCGCGCAGATGCTTCTGCATGCCGGGCGATTCGAACTGGAACGTGCCGACAGTATCGCCTCGGCTATAGAGCTCATAGGTGGCTTTGTCGTCGATCGGAATGTGGTCGATGTCCAGATCTATGCCCTTTGATTTTTTGATGTTGCTGAGAGCCTCCTTGATGATGGTCAGTGTGGAAAGACCAAGAAAGTCCATCTTGATAAGTCCCACTTGTTCGATTACGTGACCGTCGTATTGGGTGACGAGAACGTCGGTGTCGGAGTCTTTATCGTGGATGGTGCAGAGGGGAGCGAAGTTAGACAAGTCATCGGCTCCGATAATCACACCGCAGGCGTGGATACCGATTTGTCGGTTGGTGTCTTCCAGCTGTTGGGCATATTTGAGCGAACGAGCCAGGATTGGATCGCTTTCATTTTCAAGGGCTTCGCCAAGTTCGCGAACGTATTTGAAACAGTTTTTCAGGTTGACTTTCGGCACTTTGCCCGTTTTCTCATCTGCAAGACTGTCGTCAAATTTGTCTGGAACGTAACTGCATATCTGGTTGACGGTTGGCAGTGGCACGTTTTCCACTCGGCACACGTCTTTGATGCTCGATTTTGTGGCCATCGTACCATAGGTGATGATGTGCGCCACTTTTTCTTTTCCGTATTTTTCGGTCACCCAGTCGAGCACTTTGCCGCGTCCTGCGTCGTCGAAGTCCACGTCGATATCGGGCAGTGAGATACGGTCTGGATTCAAGAAACGCTCAAACAGCAAGTCGTATGGCATCGGGTCCACATCGGTAATCCATAGGCAGTAGGCTACTACGGAGCCGGCAGCAGATCCACGTCCGGGACCTACCGACACACCTAACTCTTCGCGTGCTGCGCGGATATAGTCCATCACAATCAAAAAGTAACCTGGGAAACCCATGGTCTTCATGATGTAGAGCTCGAAATTGACTCGCTCTTTCACTTCGGGGCTGAGTTCTTCGCCATAACGTTTGTGGGCGCCTTCCCATGCCAGTTTAGACAGGTAGTCGCCTTCGAGTTTTATTCGGTAGAGTTTATCGTAACCTCCAAGTCGCTCGATTTTTTTTTGGGCGTCTTCCTCACTAAGGACTACGTTCCCGTTTTCGTCTTGTGTGAATTCATCAAAAAGTTGTTTTTCTGTGATGGTCTGTCTGTATTGTTCTTCAGTGCCAAATTCTTCCGGAATGGCGAATTTTGGCATGATAGGGTCCGATTCGATGCTGTAGGTCTCCACTTTGGCCGCAATCTCCATGGTGTTGGCAAGCGCCTCTGGCACGTCGGCAAAAATGTTGGCCATTTCTTCCGGCGTTTTCAGCCATTCCTGCTTGGTGTAGTGCATGCGGTTGGGGTCGTCAAACATTGCTCCGGTCGAGCAGCAGATTAGGCGGTCGTGCGCTTCTCCGTGCTCTTCTTCCACAAAGTGGACGTCGTTGGTGCAAATGAGTTTTACGCCAGTTTCTTGGGATAGTTTTATTAACTGTGGGTTGACCTGCTCCTGAATTTGATACACGCGCGTGTCCGCCATTGGTTTGTCGGTCTGGTGGCGTTGCAACTCCAGATAATAGTCGTCGCCAAAGATGGACTGGAACCATTTTACAGACTCCAATGCTCCTTCATAGTCTCCTGCAATCAGTTTTTGAGGTATTTCACCACCGATACAAGCCGAGCAGACAATCAATCCTTCGTGGTATTTCTCCAGAATTTCTTTGTCGATACGCGGGCGGCCATATTGTCCGTCCACATAGGCCTGGGTAGCCAGTTTACAAAGACTCTTGTAGCCCGTTTTGTTTTTGGCAAGAATGATTAAGTGCCATCCACCACGGTCAACGATGAATTCTTTTCCTGTCTCCGGATTTATCTGCTTGTAGTCTTTGTCTTTCAAAAGGCGGCTGCGTCGGGCGCAATAGGCTTCTGTGCCGATGATGGGGGTGAAAAAAGGAATGGCTTTTTGTTTATCCAGTTCTTCCTGTGCGGCGGCTTTTTCTTCAGCTGTGGCATCGGGATTGTCGAGGATGGCCTGTTGGTCTTTTATTTTCCCCTTGTGTTTTTTGTTGATACCATTTACATAGTCTGTAAACTCTTTGATGCCAAACATGTTTCCGTGGTCGGTGAGTGCCATGGCATACATACCATTGGCGATGCACTTATCCACAAGCGCCGGCACTTTCGCCATTCCATCGAGCAGCGAGTAGTGCGAGTGCACATGCAGGTGAGTAAATTCTATTTTTCCCATTTATAGTTTTTGTGTTATTTCCCTTTCTGCAAAAATACGAAAAAACAATTTTCTTGAATGTGTTTGGGATAGAAAAAGAAAAATGGAGGGCATGGAGTGATAACTTTGATATGTTATAAATTTCATAGATAGATGTTTTTTTGATAAAATGTTTCTACATTGTTTAGATTGTTTTGAAAGGAGGAAAAATATATGAGATTTGGACCTATTTATTGGTTATTTAGGTCCAAATGTAGTTAAAAAGATGAGATTTGGACCTATCTTTTGGTTATTTAGGTCCAAAAGTGGTGAAAAAGATGAGATTTGGACCTATTTATTGGTTATTTAGGTCCAAAAGTGGTGAAAAAGATGAGATTTGGACCTATCTTTTATTCTTCTTGTTCTTCCAATTTTCACCTTGCTTGCAGCGAATATTTCATGTTGCGTGCTTCTTTTGGATTTAATCGTTTAAGTCCAGCAAACCTTCAGGCAATTCCATGATGATGGTTTTATTGTTGTCGTCCACTTCGAGAATGTAGTCGTCGCTGGCAGGAATGAGCACTTCGTCTCCTGCTGGAGTGACGATGCAGAAAAGTTCGTTGACGGTGCTGTCGTCCACACCGTCGATTACACCCACATTGGTGCCATTGGAAAGTTGGATGTTGTAACCGATGTAGAAATCAATGTCCAGTTCTCCGTTCTCCGCTTGCTGAGCGACGTAGTCTTCTGGTAGTTGTCTTTTCTCCAGATAGACGGTGCAACCTCCCAATTCGGAAGCCTGAGTGTCGTTGTCGATACGCTTGATTTTCAAAAACGCTTCTTCATCGTTTTTAAATCGGTATTCTTCCAGAAAGAAAGGCACGAAAAGGCCGTCGCATTCTACAATGAGATAGTCGGCTTCCACATCGTCCCATGCGTAAGAGTTAAAAAAGAATGATATTTCACCTTTCAGTCCGTGGGGTTTGCCCAGTTTCCCCATTTCTATCAGTTGGTCTTTTGTAATCATATTATTCGTTCTCCTTTTGCAAATTTAAGGTTTTTCTGTGTATTGTTTCATACCAAATCCGTCAAAACAAATTTCCAAACACTTTGCAATAGTTTGATTGCCGTCATATTTCATTATCTTTGTGGTGTGAATTGACAAAAAATGAACCTATCGATGGAACACAGTTGCCACATAATGTTATTCCCTTTCCAGTGGAAAATCAATGATTTGAAGAAGATGGATTTCTCCAATCAAATCAGTTTGAAACTTATTTCTCCACGCCCCGGCTCTAAATGGAAGAGGGCTTCTATTCAGGAAGGAGAGGAACGGAAATTGCTGTTCAACGAGCAAAACTATTTCTACGAGTTTACCCACGATGCCCTCTACGACTTTGGAGACGACAACGATGAATCGCTCATCCACCACTACGAACGTACGGAAACCGATGAAAAAGAGGTCTCCTTTGTCTTCGGACATAGGGGAACTGAATACAAACTCCGACTGAAATACCTGAACCTCAATATTTATGCGACTGGTGTAGGTGTGTTGTCTTTTTATTTGTCGAATACGACTTACTCCAAACCCGAGGATATCCTTATCATAAATCAGTTCGCCCGCAGGGTGTATCCGCTGTTTATGGAGGATTTGGATTACCGGCGCCTTCTGCCGGACTTTGTGCGCATTGACGGACTCGATGGTGAATATGCTGAAGATTTTGAAGGCTACAAACTGTGTGCCGACAACCGACCAGCCTCGTATGTGACCAAACTTATTTTCGACATAGCGCCGAACATCGACATTATTCCGGTGGTGGACGACCGTATGTTTGTTTTGTCGTGGTATAAGAACAATGATATCACACGCATTTTCAGTGCGTCGGAAGATATTGCCCCTTTGAAAGATAGTGATTTCTGGTACAAATATGTGTTTGTGCAGGATAGTCACGTCAACTGTTACAACAAAGCGATGCGTCACAAACTTATAGAGGAATCCACCTATCTGCGATGGCAGGGCGTGGGTTCAATTTACGGCTTCTCGCGCAACTCGTTTGTTTATCTCACCGATGAAAGCACACCCCAATACCTACTTTCCAATTTCGAGACGGAATATGTGCGCATGGCAGAAATGGTGTTGGTTCAACGGGCTTCTGTCTTGCGTTTTTCGGAGGAAATATCGCTTCTTAGCAGCGACAAAATGGAAAATGCGGAACTCTCAAAACATGTCAATTCTCTCCGAAAGGCTTTTATCCGTTTTGTCAACCAGATGCACTTCCGTGAGGTGACTGCACAAGAGCAGGGCATTGACTTCTACAAGAAACTATATGAGTTCGCCGATTTGGAGATGTATGTAAAAAAACTCGATGGTGAAATTGAGGAGTTGGACAACTACGTGAGCATGGTGGAGGAAAGAAACATCAATCATATAGTTGGCAATTTGAGTATGATAGCCACCTTTTTTGTTCCAGCCACAGTCCTCTCCGGCATCTTTGGCATGAACAACACGTGGGCCAATGGTTTGAGTGAAGGAGAACTTACGTCGTCATTATGGCAGAACCCTGTTTTTGAACTGGGTATAATTGGCGGAGTGTCCGTTCTCTTCGTTCTTGGCTTTTATTTGGTGAAAAAAAGAAAAAAATAAAACATAGTCAGATGAATACAAAAGCACAAAAGCACATTATATTACAATTTATTCCCAGGTTATGCATAAGCGCAAGCTTGATTTTCTCCCTAAATGCTTGTCAAATGGGAGAATCTGCTTCTAGTGATGTTTCTGCCATAAAGATTGTCTTCGAGAAGGATGCAGAAAAAGCATTACAGCAGAAAATGAATATTGAGATATCTTTGCAAATGAGTTTTGCTAACAACCCCTCAAAATACAACAAACTAATTAATACTTATAATGAACTGAACGAAAACACCAACATCGTTCTTGATTTAATTGAACACCAACGAGACAACCTAAAAGCTGGAAACAACGTTGATACCAACTCGTTGCTGAGCAGCATAGGTGATTTGCAGAAAAAGATTGAAGATATTTATGCATTGACCATTCAAGAAACATATTCTTTTATAGACCTTGAAAAAGAGCGGGTAAACACCGACATTGTAAATGTATTTACTATCAGTTTCTTCAGCCATTTCGACAAGTCTTCAAATGAAGTGAAGGATCTTTTGCTCGCAAAACTGGCGAACGACATTATCAACACAGAAATCAAGGTGGCCAACAGCATATATAACGCTTATAAAAACAGTGGCTGCATAAACGCAATTATCGTTGTTCCTAATAAATCGGAATACAAAGTCGGCGAGAATTACGAAGCAAATATTTATCTCGCCACAAAAGACACTACAAAACCTGCAGAGATCACTGCAAACGGATTCCCAGTAAAAGATGGTCATTTAGTAATTCCATGTACAAAAGCCGGTGAAAACATTGTTGAAGGAGCATATACCATAAAAAAAGACGACGGAACACGAGTCCAATATGACTTTCAATCTAAATATAAAGTGACAAAGTAAGACACAAAGTATTTTCCTTTGTAAATGGAAACGTTGCAGAATGTCTGTATAATCCGTACCTTGTCAGCGTTTAATGTTGTGAGGAATCGATAAATATGAGGAAAATGCTGTTAACAACGTTCGTCTTATTGTACGGTACGGTTAACATCCCAAGGAGTGTCATCTTTGAAGTATTCTGCTGTCTCATAATCAAATACTCTGAGGTCTGTAATACGCAGGCCCTGCATGTTTTTGAGTGATATATACCATTCAGTATTACTATCGTCCACCCTCACTTTCTAATGTTCGGCGATGTGAGCAGTGCCCTGCACATCCAATTTCACTAAAATATCGATGGTGTCAATTGAAGATGAATATGCCACGGAAGCCAAGAGAGCACGAATAACGACAAAAAGATGCGAAGCTTATTGCCAATATGATTATATTGTTGGAATATCACTTTTGCCATTTTCGTTGAGCATAAATTGAGTTGTTTGAAAATAAAAATACAAATATTGCTACTCCTTTACAATTTTTGATTTCGTACCACTGAATTCAATAAAATAAACACCCTGTGGAAATGTTTGAATGTTTACGTATGTTTCTCCTGCGACTTTAATTTGCATGATGAAATTGCCTGTGGCGTCGTATAGTTTTGCTGTTCCATGTTCTGCACCTCTGATTGTGAATCCGGTTGATGTAGGGTTGGGATAAATCACTATAGATTTGCTTGTAATCACGTCCTCTCCTGCAGTTTCTGAGCAATTGCAGGTTGCAAATTCAAACGGACGCTTGTTGTCAACAGCCCACTGATGTGCGTATGA
>JAGHUM010000059.1 GCA_018064855.1 Candidatus Physcocola equi | reverse complement strand
AAGTTAAGCCCGCCATCGCCGATGGTACTGCGCACTGTGGTAGAGTAGGCAGCTGCCTTTTTCAAGTCTCCCGATTCTGTAAAGAGTCGGGAGATTTTTTTGTTTGAGGGGTGGTCTCATTTGATTGACCTCCAGTTGATCCGATGGTAATCTTCTCTTTTATGAGGTGCCTTTCGTTTCATGTCTTCCTCTTTTTTTCAATACTTTTCTTCAATCGCATCAGCATTCAAATAATTATTACTATTTTTGCAAAAAATTAATTCGATAAAATATGAAATTATTAGATGAATTCAAAACGTTTGCCATGAAGGGCAACGTAGTTGACATGGCTGTCGGTGTTATCATCGGTGGTGCTTTCGGTAAGATTGTGACCTCTTTGGTCAATGATTTGATTATGCCGCTCGTAGGTATGGCTTGTGGTGGTGTTGATTTCACCAAGTTGTCATATAAGTTGGCAGAAGGAGAAGATGGTGCAGTTCTTAATTACGGTCAGTTCTTGCAGAATGTGTTTGATTTCTTGATTATTGCAATCTGTATTTTCTTCTTCATCAAGTTGATCAATGCTTTCAACAAGAAGAAGGAAGAAGCACCTGCAGCACCTCCTGCACCAAGCAAGGAAGAAGTTCTTTTGACAGAAATCCGCGATTTGCTTAAGAACAAATAATTGGGAGATTTTATCTTATCCATATATTTTTTAGCCTTTGCTATTTTTGCAAAGGCTTTTTTATTGTATTTAAGACTGCTTTTTCAATAAAATTTGTTATATTCGCATATTTAGATAATTCAGACGAAATACTTTTCAAATATGGTCATAAAAGTCATCAATAAATCGGGTAAGGCGCTTCCAGCTTATGCAACTCCACAATCTGCGGGATTGGATTTGCAAGCGAATATCGACGCACCTATTGTATTGCAACCCATGCAGCGTGTGTTAGTGCCAACTGGTTTGTATATTGCTTTGCCTGAAGGATATGAGGCTCAAATCCGTCCACGTAGCGGTTTGGCGGCAAAGTACGGTGTAACTGTTTTGAATTCACCTGGTACGATTGATGCCGACTATCGTGGCGAATTGAAGGTGATTCTAATCAACTTGTCTAATGAACCTGTTACTATCAACAACGGCGAACGAATTGCGCAGATGGTTGTTGCCAAGTTTGAGCAAGTGAATTGGGAGGTAGTTGAAGTCCTTGATGAAACCCTTCGTGGTGAAGGTGGTTTTGGTCATACTGGGAAGTTCTAATTTTATTTTTTTTGAATTCGATGGTTAAGCATTTTTTTTGTGTATTGCTCGCTTTTGTCACTTTTCACAGTGTTTTCGCTGTGGAAGATATTTTTGTGACCGATACAATAAAAAACTTGCCAGAGAATATTCAACTCCGACAACTGTATCTTGATGCTCTTTGTTTTAAGAAACAGGGCAAGTCTGATACTGCGTTGCAATTCCTTAAGGAATATATAAAAAAAGACACGACCAATAGTGCTGTCTATATGGACTTGGCAAATATGTATATAGCCGCCAATGATGCAAAAACAGCACAATTCTACATGCATAAGGCTGCCTTATTGGAGCCAACAAACTATTGGATGCTTCGAACAGATGGTTTGCTTATGATGAAATGCCAGAACATTAAAGGGGCTATCGGGGTATATGAGAAGATTGTGTCTCTATATCCGGAAAAAACCGATGATGTGGCATCGCTTGCGGCTCTTTATACGCAGGTTGGTCTTTATGACAAGGCTTCAGAACAGTGGGCGCATTATGAAGAAATCGAAGGAACAAGCGATAAACTCGTATCTCAGCGTTATTCGCTTTACAAAAAAGCTGGAAAGGATAAAGACGCTCAGAAATTGCTGGATGATTATGTCGCTTTATCTCCTAATCAGGCGCATAACTATTTGGTTAAGGCTAATTTGCTTTTGAATGATGGACAAAAAACTGAAGCGGAGAAGCTTTTGAAAAAGACGTTGAAACGATTCCCTGAAGAAAAGACGGATATCAATATCGCTTTGATGACCTTGTATTTGCAGACAGGAGAAGACAAAAAGGCGGCTGATATCTCAAAAAAACTATTGGCCGACAAGGATTATGATTTTGAGTTTAAACGCTCACTTTTATCTTCGCTGATAGCAGACTCTGCCATGAGCACTTATGTTTCTGACGCGGATTTTAAGACTCTGATAAAAGATTATCCGGAAAACGATTATTCTTATTTGGCATATGCGGAGTATCTGCTTTCCAAAAAGGATGTGAAAGCATTTAATTATGTAAGAAAGGCAGTTGAAGTGAATTGCGAGAACACGATAGCATGGGAAATGCTTTTGGATCGGCTTGCAGAAACAAATTCAAAGGAATACGCCTCGTCGCTCGAAAAAGCCTACCAGTGCAATCCCAATGACGGCGTCATCCTTTTTTACAAGGGAAGCATGGCAAAGGAGGCGCATGATGCGACTTCTGCTATTGATTTTTGGGTGAAGTCGGGTGAGGCATTGCTTCAGAAATCAGACAAATGGAAAGCCGCTGTGGTATATGGCTTGTTGGCAGACGAGTATATGGCCCGGAAAGAGGAAGAAAAAGCATTTGCCGCATACAAATCATCTTTGTATGCCAATCCGACTAATTCACATGTGCTAAACAACTATGCATATTTTCTTGCTGAGGCGGGAAAAGACCTGGAAAGCGCTGAACGTTACAGCGGTGCGGCAGTGGAGTCTAATCCAAACGACCCTGTGTTTCTGGACACTTATGCGTGGGTTTATTTTAAGATGGGAAAAATAACAACGGCTCGTTTGTATATCGAACAGGCCCTTCAATATGTGAAAATTCCAGATGCTGATTTGTATGAGCATTACGGAGATATTGTTTGGGCTGACGGGGAGAAAAATACTGCGTGGGAGTATTGGAAGAAAGCGTTGGAGTTAAGCAAGTCGCCTTCTTCATCCTTAATTCATAAAGCAAAGACCGGGGAATATATTAAATGAATCAATTCTTTATGTCATGAACATACTTAAAGGTTTATCAATAATAGCGTTGTCTGCTTTGATGTTGTCTTCATGTAAATCGGCGAAGACCAATGTGGAAAAAAAGGAAACAACAGAAGCCCAGCCAGAACGCAAAAAAGATGATGTGAGCGGTTTCCGCACGCTCAGCCTGGACAAGGCAACCATTACTTTGCTGAATGCGAGTGGAAGCCAAACCAGTTTGAATGGTTCTGTCCGCATAGCTCGCGATAGTATGATAATCTGTTCCATAACGCCGTTTGAAGGCATCAATATGGAGTTTGCCCGCATTTACATCAATAAAGAAGGCATTAGCATACTGAACCGAATAGAAAAGCAATACTTCACTATTTCCTTTGATGAAGCGCAAAATCTGTTGGGTATGGCGATGAATTACAACGCATTTGAGTCGATTTTCACCAACAGGGTGTTTATTTACAACAATCCATACATCCCGCTGACGTCTGATTTCAACATCTCGCCATTGGGAGACCAAACACTTTTCACATATTCAGACAACAAGGTGGCGCAGGAGTTTTATTTTGACGCGATGAAAAAACTGAGTGGTGGCATGATTTCTTCTGGCAACCAGTATTCCATGCGCTGGAACTACTCAGACTTTGATGTCTATAATAATGTGAATTTTCCAAAGAAGTTCAGTTTGAAGATCGCAGGACCAGATTTCCACAAACAGGTGACTATCCAATATAAATCAGTGGAGCTGGACCGTGATCGCAATTTTGAGTTTAAGATTCCAGCCTCCTATAAAAAAGTGGCTTTAGACGAATTGTTGGGACAAATCTAAATTTGACTATAGATGAATGCACTTGCGATAAAGGCATATTGCAGAGGTTTTGCCCTGAAAGCATTGATTTTTTGCTTTTGGGGTGTCTGTATTTGCTCTTATGGCCAGAGTGCGAAAACATCCACCAAGCCAACTGCCACAAAGACGCAGGTTGACAAAACAAAGAAATCCAATTCAAGCACAGCCGCAAAGACGTCATCTCGAACCGACGACAAGATAAAGAATTTGAACAAGCAGAAGTCTAATCTTGAACAAAAAGGGAAAGAGACATCTTCTAAAATTGAAGAAAACAAAAAGTCTGTCAAAGCGAAATTGGCGGAGGTGAGCGAATTAAACGAAGACATTCGTCGCCGTGCGGCGGATATTGATTCTCAATCGGCCGACATCAAAAGAATGGGTGAACATATTGAGATGCTTGAGGAGTCGATAAAGTCAAAGCAAGAGGAATACAATCAGGCGAAGAGTAAGTATGTCAAACTTATCTATCATGCTTACCAAAAAAACTCTGTTTATGACCGTTTGCTGTTTCTTTTCTCTGCCAACACGCTCCAAGAGTCATATCATCGTTTCCAGTATATCCGTGAGTTCGCAAAACTACGTCGTCAGCAGGCGGAAAACATCCGCACCAGTCATGAGGAACTGGTGGCTGCAAAGACTGAACTGGAAACAAGCAAGATTCAGTCGCAAAACCTGTTGGCGGACCGTGAGTCGGAGAAAAGCAAACTGGAAAAGGACAAAGCCCAGCAAAGTCAGTTGTTGATGTCTTTGAAAAAAGAGGAAAAAGAACTTCAAAAACAACTTGCTGATCAGAAAAAAGCAACCGATGCTTTAAATAAAGAAATAAACAAACTTATCGCAGAAGAGGCTGCGCGTGTGGCGAAAATGACAGCCCGGCAGCAGAAGAAACCGACGACACAGAAACAGCCAGCCAATAAGCCGGCAGGTAAACAGCAGAAAGGGAATACGAGTCAAAACAATACGGCAAAGAATAATGCGGCAACGCCTTCAAAAACACCTGTTAAAGAAAACACACAGGTTGATCCTGCCACATTGAGTTTTGAAAAACAGAAGGGTAAGTTGCCATTTCCTGTGAAATCTGGCTTTATTTCCGGACATTATGGGAAACAGACCGATCCCGTTACAGGCAAAGACATCAACAATCTTGGCGTCTATATTTCCACCGCGGCCAATTCCGACGCTTTGGCTGTCGCAGACGGAGAGGTGACCAGTGTTTTCTCCATTGCGGGAAGCAACAAGACTGTGATTGTGCGCCACGGTGCCTATTTGACTGTTTACGCCAATCTGACCTCAGTCAAAGTGGAGAAAGGACAGAAAGTGAAGCAGGGAAGTGTGCTTGGTGGCATATATAAAGACCCTAATAAAAAAAGGTATCAGATATACTTCCTCGTCTATAAGGAAAAGACACTTCAAAATCCTGAAATATGGTTGAAAAAGTAACAAACAATCTTTAATGATAAACTGTAATAATAAACTATAATGGATAATCAGAAAGAAAAAGAAATAGACCTTGTACAGATTCTGTCAACTATCTGGAATGGTATTGCAAACATTTGCACATGGTGTGTAGATGCAGTGAAATGGAGTCTGCGTTTTGCATATAAACACCGAATAGGAGTGTGTGTCTCTGTTGTTCTTGCAATTCTTTTCACCATGTTTTGGGGAAGACCAGCCAATCGTAGCTCTAAAATGGAGACTGAAATGCGAATCAACGTGCAAAACTCATTCTTCTTTCATGATGTGATTGCTTCTCTCGACTATATGTGTAAATATCAGGATACCATACGAATAGCAAAAGAACTGAATCTGCCTATGAAGCATGCGAAAAAACTGCTGGGCGTGAAGTCTTACTATTTCGTTGATAAACTTTGCGATGGTACGCCAGATGAGATTTGCATGGGTAATTTTGAGGCGGATACCACCAAGCAAATCATGACAGACCGTTTGTTGCTCAATATGGAGGTGAGAGATACTTTGTCGCTCAAATCCATAGAAGATGGCATCTTGTATTACTTTGAAAACAACTCTCTTATTGAAAAAGCAAACAAGGAACGAATTGAAGAGTCAACAACGATGCTTGCAAATGTCGAAAAGGAATTGTTTATGCTCGACAGTTTGCGAAAAAACGAATATTTCAACAAGAAAGAGAAATCGTACACTTTGGGGGGCAATATGATTGTGACAGAAAAAGAAAAGCAGTTGTTCCACGATGAAATCTTGCGTTTGTCGCTTAAAAAGAACCAGTGTGTTTACGAACTGAATGTGAATTCAAAGTGCGTGAATTTCATCCGCCCTTTTGTGCTGACAGAAATAAAGAACGGATACATTTCCACTTTTGCAAAATCTTTTGTTGTATTTTTAATTTTAGTAATGGTTTTCTGCTGGTTCTCCGACCAGAAGAAAAACATCGTTAAGTTCTTGGAAAAGGAGGATTGATATGATTAAAAGACTTTTCGTATTTCTTGCCCTGTTTTTTTCTTTGAGTGTTTCGGCGCAGGAGACCGACATCTTGGATGAAGGACGCGTGGAGAGAGGCTTGCAGCAAATATCACAAGCCAACAGTAATTATTTCACTAATGAGGGGTGGAGCTCTACTTGGATGACGCTCAACGCGTGGTATGTGGATGTTTTGCTCAATAATCAGGAAGCCAAAGCGTATTTGAGTCAGGTCATCAATTCAAAGGATGTATATGACAGGTTCAATGATTTGAACTATAAGAAGCAGAACAAAACAATCCGCTATAGTGAGATAGATGAGTTTAACAGTTATCTGCGTAAGGTGATTTGGGCTGAAATAGACCGATTGTATCCTCCTGTGCAATAATAGACAAGTGCATTATTTGTGTCTCATCTTGTTGAAAGGGTGAAAACGAATAATGTTGTCTCTAAGTAAATTGATATCGAGGTGGGTATATATCTCCGTCGTGGTGATGGATTTGTGGCCCAGCATGTCTTGGATGTCACGCAGATTGGCCCCTCCCTCCAGAAGGTGTGTGGCAAAAGAATGGCGGAAAGTGTGGGGACTGATGTTTTTTTGAATGTCTGCTTTTTCTGCCAGGTCTTTAATAATGTTGAATACCATAACGCGGCTTATTTGTCCGCCTCTTCGATTAAGAAAAAGGAAGTCTTCGCTTCCTTTTTTTATTTCCATCTCGTCTCTCAGTTCTTCCCAAAGATCGATTTGATGCAAGGCAGTTTCGGAAATGGGGACAAGTCTTTCCTTGTCGCCTTTCCCGACGACAACGATGTATTGTTCTTCCTTGAAGATTTTTGAGATTTTCAGTCCGGTCAGTTCGCTAACTCGCAATCCGCAGCCATACAAAACTTCAATAATGGCTTTATTTCGGTGCCCCAGTCGGTCGCTAAGGTCTATCTGTGCAATGATGCTGTCAATCTCCTCAAGCGAGAGCACCTCTGGAAGATGTTTTCCCAATTGTGGCGTTTCAATCAAGTCTGTGGGGTTGTCTTCCCTTTTGTCTGTCAGTAACAGGAATCTATAAAAAGACTTTATTCCAGAAATGATGCGTGCACGGGAGCGTGGACAAATCCCCACGTCACTTAAGTCGTATAAAAAATCCTCAATGTCTTCTCTTTGTGCGCTCTCCGGTGCGCAAGAGTGGGTGTCCAGGTGATCCAGCAGTTTCGCAAGGTCTTCCAGGTATGCGTCGTGCGTATTGACGGACAGTCCTCTTTCCAACTTAAGATAAGCCATATATTCCCTTATGATCGGGACCGATTTATATGCGTCTATTTTCATGGCTTAAATTGTGTTTATTTGTTGAAGTATCTCAACCAAATTCCCGGCAGATTCCCTGCCTGGGCTTCCATGAAATCATCTTTGCTGCAAGCCATAATCTGGCTGCCGTTTTGTGTGGGAATCATGGTCCACCAGCGGTCTAATTCTGCGCCATAGAAGAATCTCAAAGTGAGGTCTTCGTGCATTGGTATGATGTATTTTTTATAATCAGAAATCGGTTTGATTGGGTAGTCTCCAATTCTGTTGTCCAGACCTTCCAAAGCGTGCCAGATGATTTGCGCGGTAATGTTGGCTGTCTGGTCGTTTTCCCGCAAGGTTGGTTCAAACCCAAAAACGCCAATGGCAGACAGAGAGTCGCTTGAGCCTGCGTAGCGCATCAGTTGGCAGCATTCTTCACCTGTCAGTCCGTTGGGACTTGGATTTATGGTTTGGGGAGAGTCGCTCTGTCTTATGGCGCACAGGTCCAAACTGAGAAGGTGAGCATCGCGTAGAACGGGCTCTGCGGCGAAGGTGTTGTGACGGATGAGCCCAAGCCGGTATTCCTCAGAAATAAAGTTCTTATCTTTCAGAAAATCCATTTGTGAAGAACTGAAATAGTAGTTCTGATGGGCAAGTATGTTGCATTTTGCCAGATTTTCGCTTTCGCTGAGAGAGAAAAGGTAGTTGCTGGAATTGACCTCTTTCATATTTTTTGCTCCGACGTCGAGTCTGGCGTCTATGATGCAAAGGCTCATTTCGTTGTGTTTTCGTGCAAGCCCTTCGTGCATGGCGGTAGTCAGCGCTTGATCGTCTGAAAACACGATGCAAAAGATGTTTTTATTGCTCAGTTCGTCTATCACAGCTTGCAGGCCGAAATGTATATTGTCTTTAATTAGAGCTTTTTCGTTGCCGGTCTTAAGATTCCCAAGGTCGGCAATGCGAAGATGGGAGAATTCCCCTTTTAGGCAGTATAGTTGTCTTCTAATGGCGTCAACAGATTCGGGATGGGTGGAAGCCCCAATGATGGCTACATTGTAGTCTTCTATGAAAAGATTGCCACCAATGGTGTCTTTGGTAGGCATGTATTTGTTGGGCTTGAATGATTTAGGAAAGTTTGGTTTCTCAAAATATAGTCCGATAGTGTCAGCTGATTCCATTTCTTTTTGTGCTTGAATAAAACAAACGCAAAAATACGGATAAAGGTGCAGAAAAAAAAGCGTTTGAGACCACTGTGTGGATAGAACAATCGTGAAAATGGGAATGGCTGTTTGTTTCTGGCGCTTTTTGCATATAGAACTATATGAAACTAAAAATCCCCTCTATCGCTCTTTGGAAAGAGAGGTGTAGAGGGGATTAATTCTTTGTGATGACTTTTGTAATCGAGAAATGGATGGGGACTTAGAATTTGAATTTATAACCTAAGAAAACCATTCCTCTGTCTTTCGGGTTGGCGACATTCATTTCATCGTCGTATTGGAAACCCAAATCAATAGTGTTTCGCTTGGTGACTTTGTATTTCACTCCTGCCACATATCTCATGTTTTCCAGGTGGTCTCCATCAGGACAGTTGGTTGTCCAAAACGCCTCTGCTGACACATGAGGGTAGAGAGGAAGTTTTTTTATTTTATAGTCAAAACCCAAACGAATTCTCAGGTAGTCTTTCGGATCCCATTTGAAACTTTTCCCGTCTTGTTTCTTGTAGGTGGATTGCCATTTGCACCGCAAGTCTGTGCTTAGCCTTTTCGTAAGTTTGTGGCCGAGATCAAACCCCAGACTGTAGCGATGTCGGTGAGAAAAATAATCGTCGTGGCAGTTCCAGTCTGCAATGTAAACATATCCGACTTCCAGGTCAAGCCATTTCGGGATGGCGTTGGCAGAGATGCCGCCTTCCACAGAGAGCCTGTCGAGGTTTTGGCTGTTATTGGCGAATCGGGCGCCAAAAGCCGCGTCAATGCCCAATCTTTTCGTGAGATCGTGCTTTACACCAAAACTGAAATCGGATGCGAAATCCTGTTCATCGGCATGGAGCAAAGCAGGTGAAAAGACACCAATTGCCAACAATAGCAAAGCAACGATATTTCTCGTCACCAGTTTATCCATTGAATTGTTTTGTTTTTGTGATTTGGTCGATTGTGTTGACAGAATCGTCGTCTGTATTGTAATACACCTTAACAAAGCAAGTGTCTTTCAAGAAATTGATGTAACCTATTTCGAATTTTACGATGTTGAGACCTGTGCGTTTCTTGAGGTCTTCCATCATTTCTTCGTGATGTTCTGGTGTGATGAGGTGGATTTTTTCGTAAACGATGAATTTGCAGTTTGGTGTATCTACAAATCGGCTTTCCATGATCCAAGTCATCAGAATGAATACAGCATTGGTGGCGACCAGTTCAATATGGCTTACGCTTGTTGCCAAACCGTTTATGACTGAAACTCCGATAGTCATGAAGAGATATGTCATTTCTCGGATTGGTACTGTCTCCGTACGGTAGCGCACAATGCCGAAAATGGCGAACAAGCCGAGCGCTAATCCCATTTGCAGTTTTTCATGTCCGAGCAGGAAGATGAGAAGGAACACTGTGGTGCTGATGAGCATGAAAGTGTAGAAGTAATCTCTGCGCTTAGACTTGCGATAGTAGAAAAGGCCTACTATTACAAACGAAACGGCGATGTTGAAAATAAAGCGGACGATGAGTTCGCAAAAACTGTCTGTGTTGATGAGTGGAATGCCAAAGAGAGAGATGTTTTCCAACTCGGAGAAAATGCTTAAAAGTTCCATTTATGGTATGGTGTTTTTTTGTTTTATGATTATTGAATGTCTGGCTCTGCAGTCAAAGCGCACAAACCGTATGCGCCGGTTAGTTTTTCGATGAACCTTAGTTTTGGCTTGAATCTGTTGCGCTTAAGTTTGCTGTCGGTAAGCATCATGCCATAGCAGTATTTGCTGATGCCTTTTGGCTTGATTCTTAGTTTAGCAAAGTAGCGCAGGAAAGGGGATGGAACGTTGCCATCTCGTTTCAGTTCAATAATGCACAATTTGGGGTTCCCGTTTCTTGTGCCGTCTAGGCAGTTCTCAAATTCAATGTTGACATCGATCGTGAGTCGCTCTGTTTTTCCCTTGTTGACGAGAGTCACTCTGAAAAACTGGTTTTTCAGTCGTGGCCTGATTTCGGAGTCGAGATAGTGAGACTTTGTGCAGACATAGTTTTTAGCCTCGTCTTGGTGGAGTATGTCGGTGTCTGGCACTTCCATTCTCACTTTTGATGTGCGTCCCTTGTTGTTTTTGCTTTTTATTTCAAGGAAAGTGAGGTTGGAATACACATATTCCCGCACTCTGATTTTCTGTCTGGTCAGTTTCCCGTCGCAGTGCATATTGTACATTTTGTCGTCATGAGTGTCGTAGTAGCAACTGCGGTAGAGAAAGCGTCTTTTTGCTCCGGTTTCTTGCACATAATAGTCGTTTTTCGCCATTTCAAGCAAAACCGGGAGCTGGTCGATATGAATCATGTATTTTTTGTCGATTCTGTTCATCAATTTTATCACCTTCATTTCTTCAAGGGTGATGGGTGCCAGTTGATCGAGCAGAGAATCGATTTTTGCTAAAGTTTCTTCCATTTTGTGAAGAGGCTTTTACTTTTCAAGTTCATATTCAAAGACGTGTTCGCCTTTGAGCTTTCCGTTGGGGAAATATGATTTTTCTGAAGATTTCTTGCCATTGGAGTTGTATTCAATCTTAATGGTTTTCTCCAGTTTGTTGTTCTCGTTGAAGTGCGATTCTTCAATGCACTTGTCTTTATCGTTGTATTTGAAGGTGACGCGTTTTTGCTGGTCCCCGGTTTTGTTGTATTCAACTTCTTCAACCTTGTTGCCTTTAGCGTCGTATTTGGTGACTTTGTCCAATCGGTCTTTTTTGCCGTTTTTCATCACCCATTCTTTCACTTCTGTAATCTTTTTACCGTCGATTGTTTTTGCGGCAAAAGTGTTTGCTGCAAAAAAAACGGCAAAGATGGTCAATAATATAGTTGTCTTTTTCATGGCGTGTGTTTGTGAGAAAAAAAATAGGAACCTAGAAAATTGTCACCTTGAGAGGAAGGTTTGTGGTGTTGGTCACATTGCCTTCCGCGTTGGTGGTAACCTTCATTTCAACGGAAGTGACCTTGTAGTTCTTTCTGACTTCGGTCTCCGCCCAAACAATGTATTGTGTGTTTGGCTGCAAGCGGGAGAATCTGTAGATTCCATCATTGTCTGCTCTGGTGTCGTTTTGTTCCCCACCATTGACGTTTTTGATATAAACCCTTACGCCGACACCTTTTGAGTAGTCGTCTTCATTGGGATACATGGCAAGAACGCTGCCCACGATGCCGCTCATTTTCGAGTTTTTTCCGTTGTGCAGGATGATTGGCTCAACGTTGTAGTCTCCTTTTGCGCCGATTTTCACGTTTTTCATTACAACCGACTTCTGGTCAGAAGAGTCGCCTACTGCGTAAATCATGTAGTTGCCCTCTCTCAAGTAGTCGAATTTGTAGAATCCGAAAGCGTTTGTGCCATTCTTGTCATCATAGGCACCGTTTCCGCCATAGACGATATAGACGTCTTTACCGATGGCTCTGATGGTGTCTGTGTCAAATTTGTAGCCACCCATTCCATCGCTGATGATGTCTCCATTGTCGATTATGTTGTAAACATAGCCCTGAATGGCGGCATTACCTCCTTTACCTTCCTCATTTGAGCAAGATGCAAAAGACATTGTCAACGCCAAAGATGCTGCTGATAGAACGGCTTTGCTGAATTTGTTTTTTATCAAGTTTTTCATTTTATTCTTGCATTACTTTTTTGCTTAGAATCAACCGCGTTTTGAATGCTTATTGATAATCGGCGTATGGGTCGATATCTTCATTCATGCCGTAAAGGTCTTTGTCTTCATCGTCAAATCCGTCGCTGTTGAAGTCTTCGTCGAGATCGAAGTTCCCGCCTTTTTTGTCGATGTTGAGAATATCGTTGCTGAGGAAGTCATCATCGATTTGCTTTGGTGCTGTGCCCACTTTCTTGGTGCAGGTTGGAGCGTCAACACTTCCTGGCTTGATTTCCTTCAACTCGATTAAGAATGATCGGTCGCTTAAAATGTCGAACACGTATTCAAGAATCTGTCCTTCTTCTTCAACTAGTTCATCAAGATGGGTGTCTGCCATCAAGAAAGAGTCTTGTTCGCTGCTGGTGTCCATCTCTTCCAAAGAAATCTCTTGCTGGCGCTCATATTCTTCGTCAAGCAAGAAGAAGGATGTGATTTGGTCTTTTGTATAGTCGCACGAACTAAGAATTACGTTGCTTAAGTCGAGGAAAAGGTCGTCTTGGTTGATTTCTATTTCTCGGCGAAATTTATTAACGTCAGGCGATTTGACTATAAATTTGTAAATCATCTTATTCTAAATCTTTTAAAAATCATTCAAAAGTATCATAAAAAGCGCTTTTATCCAAATTTTTTTAGAATGTTGAGAGAAAACAACTCAAAAAGAATGCGGTTGTGGGAAGATTGTCCCACAACCGCATGATAAAAACGAGTTGATTGGTAATCGTTTGGATTAAAAACCGTCAGTATTTCCGGACCGGTTATTAGTGAAGGTTCTTCTCGATGGCTTCAAGGCTGATGCTCATTTCTTTTTCCGTTTCTATCAGGTTCTCAACGGTTTTGCAAGCGTGAAGTACAGTCGCATGGTCACGATTGCCGATTTCCTGTCCGATGGTTGAGAGTGATTTCTTCGTGAGCTTGCGTGCCAGGTACATGGCAACTTGTCTGGCTTGAGCCACATCCCTCTTTCGTGATTTCGTTTGAATGTCGTCCACGCCGACATTGTAGTAATTGCAGACCGCTTCTTTGATTTGGTTGAGGTCGATGGTGTGTTCTGCTTCCTTCTTTTGTGGAGTGTTGCCAATGAGTCCCATCACTGTTTTCGCCAGTTCCACGTCGATAACGGCGTTTACAAGGGTGGCGTGCGCCAAAAGGGAGGTGAGAATGCCGACGAGTTCACGGTTGCTGCCGCTGCAGTTGCTGGCGATGAGGTCGATCACTTCGTCGCTGATGTCGAGATTCTCTTGTTCAACTCTTTTCTTGAGCAACGCTCTTCTCATGTTCTCATCGGGCTTGTCGATTTGGGCTGTGAGGCCCCATAAGAATCTGTTTTTAAGACGCTCTTCCCATTTGCCTTCCAAAGATTTTGGAGATCTGTCAGAAGTGAAGACGAGCTGTTTGCCCGCCATTTGCAAAGAATTGAAAATGTGGAACAGTGTGTTTTGCGTTCCTTCTTTTCCTGCGAGTTCCTGAATGTCGTCGATCAGAAGTACATCAATATTGCGGTAGAAATGCATGAAATTGATGACGTTGTCTGTGAGGTGGGCGCTTTGATATTGACTTTGAAATGTCAAGGCGTTCACATAAATGACATTTTTTTCCGGGTGAAGTTCGTTTACTTTGTGACCGATTGCATTGAGAAGGTGAGTCTTTCCGCAACCTGGAGATCCATAGACAAACATTGGGTTGAATGGGGTGCCGCCAGGGTTTTCCGCAATAGCTTTACCTGCACTCTTCGCCAGTTTGTTGCTTTCGCCTTCCACAAAGTTTTCCATGGTGAAAGTGCGATTGATGGTTTCGGCACCGATCTGTCTTTTAGTAGGGATGAAGAATGGGTCGAAGAAGTTGCTTTTGCGAGGGTCTGGGGTTGAATATGGCGGAGTCTTAGTGACGATATTTCCCTTGTTGCCGTCAGAGTCCAGCTGACAAACGTATGTGAGTCGGACACCATTGCCGAAAAACTTGGTGAGGGTAGCCTTCATCAGCTCCGGATAGTCGGTGTCGATTCTTTCTTGGAAATATGAACTTGGAACTCCAATTTTTAACTCGTGCGATTTCTGATCCCAACTGATAGGATTGATGGGCTGAAACCACATCTCGAACTGGGCATCAATCATGTTGTCCTTGAACACGTTCAAGCACTTTCCCCACCTTTGTTCGAGATTGTTTTTTTCGTTAGAGTTTGTATTGTTTTCCATTGCTGTTCTGTTCTTTCAAACGCAAAGATTCAATTTTTTTTGTTGATAAAAAAATGCAAAATAATTTGCAAAAATCATTTGTCTTGTTTTATTCTGATATTTAGAACGTTAATATAAATGATTGAATTATAGATGTATGCGTTGAATATTCAATTAAAAACAACTGATTTTTAGAAAAATAAGTCTGTGCGTATGATTTTTGTGCATAAAGGTTTGTTTGTTGCGGAAATCCTTTCTTTTATCTTATATTTCAGTCGTTTTAGACTTTTTTTTCTTACTTTTATTATTTAGAAAAATTCCAAATAAATATTTAAGTGCAAGAGAAGACCAAACATTCTTGTCAGGTCAGATTTTCTTTATGATGCTTGTCGGAATCCAAGCTACAACAACACCTAATATCCACACAGTGCAAACGATGGCAAGAAGATCGGTTGGGATTACAGAAACAGGGTAGTGGTCTGTCAGCAAAGATGTGTCGTCGCCTGTTCCGGCCAGTTTTATGATGTGCCAGTGCTGTTGTGCGAAGCACAGGAGAAGTCCTATAATGGTTCCAGCCATAGCTCCGATGGCGCTGACCAACCATCCTTCCAGCAAAAAGATTTGTTTTATTTGCTTTGTGCTAGCACCTAAACTCTTCAACGTGTTGATATCGTTTTTTTTCTCGATGATCAGCATGGAAAGAGACCCTGTAACGTTAAATACAGCGATGAAAAGAATGAATGTGAGGATGAGGAAGGTGATCCATTTCTCGATCTTCAGCATCCTGAAAAAATCTTGGTGTTGTTCTTCTCTGTTTTCTACTAGAAAGTCGTCGCCAAGCTTTTCTTTTATGATTTTTTGGACTTGGTTTAGTTTGTTTTTGTCCTTTAGTTTCAATTCAATACTGGTGCATTCGTCGTTGGCATAGCCAAACATTTTTCTTGCTGCATCAATGGATGTGAAGATATATTTGCCATCGATTTCATCTTGTTCCAGGCTATAGATGCCAGTCAAATAGATGTCGCTTTCGTTAAATGCGTTTTCCGGGTGACTTATTTCTATGTTTTTGTCGTGAATGGGGGCAAAAACGGTGATTGGTTGGGGCTGATAAATGTTGATGTCGAGCCTGTATGCTGTGGATATGCCAACTACGCCGAATTCGCCTCTCTCGTTGCTGAGTATGAAATTCCCGCTTCGCATGATAGAATCGGTGTGCACCAATTTGCTGTAGTCCTTCCCCACGCCTTTGATGGTGAGCAAAGTTTGGCTTTCTCCATATTTGATCATGGCGTTTTCTTCAAGGGAAGGGGTGAAACAATCAACAAAATCAAGGGTGGAAAGGAAATCGGTTTCATGGGTGTCAAAGACTTTCCCTTTGACTTTGCTGATGCGGAGGTCGGGGTCGAATTGGCTGAAGGTGCCTCCGATGAGATCCTGAAAACCATTGTAAACGGATAACACGCACACTAAAGCCATGGTGCCAATGCTGACACCGATGCCACAAATGAGAGATATGATGTTTATGGCACTGTGCTTTTTCTTAGAGAAAAGGTAACGCTTGGCTATGTAGAGCGGGAAATTCATTTCTGGAGTTAGAAGATTTTAAAACAGCCACTTAATCTTGTTTTCCCTCTTCGTTTTCTTTTTTGCCGATTTTTTCTTCCTGGTCGCTGATGCGTTTTTTGTCTTCGTTGAGCAATCGGTCTATGTTTTCGATGTAGTCGATGGAGTCGTCGGTGAAGAAAGTAAGTTCGGGGATGATTCTGAGTTGGCTTCCTACGCGTTTGCCGAGTTCAAAGCGGATGCCTTTGGCGCTGTTTTTGATGAGGGCCATGGTTTCTTCAGTCTTTGCTACGGGAAATATGCTGAGACGTACGCGTGCGATGCTTAGGTCGCTGGAAACTTTGACGCTGGTGACGCTGACCAAAGTGCCGTGAAACGTTTGGGTGATTTTAAGGAAAATCTCGCTTAACTCTTTTTGTACTAATCGTGCTATTTTGTTTTGTCTTGTACTTTCCATATTGATATTATGTTTATTTTTGTGTCTGCAAAGTTACCATATTTTTTTCATACTTCATGCTGACCGATGACAAACAGATAAAAATGCGTCTTGCCTTGGCGAATTGCAAAGGCATTGGTTTTGTGCATGCCTCGGAATTGGTGTCGCGGTTTGGAAGTGTTGAAGGTGTTTTTGCCGCTGGGGTGTCGGGTTTGCGTGCGGCAGGACTGTCGGCAGCCATTGCGGAGTCGCTTTTTTCTGAAAACAATTGGGCTTTTGCGGAAAAAGAATTCTCATTTGTTCGTCGCAATGGGATCAGAGTATATTTCTGTACGGACGATGACTATCCTTTCCGGCTGAAAGAATGTGTGGATGCACCTGTCATTCTTTATTACAAGGGGTCTTGCCCGATCGATTGTGCGAAAACTTTGGGAATCGTCGGGACAAGGAAGGCGACGGAGGAAGGAATCAGGTTTGTCAACCAATTTTTGGAAGAACTTGCCAAAACGAATCCGGATGTGCTGATAGTGAGTGGCTTGGCTTATGGAATTGATATATGTGCACATCGTGCGGCCTTGAAAAACGGATTGAACACCATTGCTGTCATGGCAACGGGCATGAGTGTGGTATATCCTTCTAGTCATAGGGGCGACGCCTCCAAAATAAAAGACCAGGGAGGGGTGCTGACCGAATATTATTCCGACTTCAAACTCAATAAAAACGGATTTGCTGCAAGAAACAGAATCGTCGCGGGTCTTTGTGATGCTGTGTTGGTGGTGGAAAGCCCGATTAAAGGCGGTTCGTTGATAACCGCGTCGATTGCTAACTCATACAATAGGGATGTGTTTGCAGTGCCTGGCAGACCTGTCGATGAATCCTTTGCTGGATGTAATCGTCTGATCATGCAAAACAAAGCAGCCATGGTCTGTTCTGCCAATGACTTGTCGGCTGCAATGGGGTGGAACGTTTCGAAAGAAGAAACTTTGGATGTTGGCCCGAAAGAAGTGGAGGAGTTGACGTCTGAAGAAAAGATAGTGATAAGCATTATTCGTCAGTATGGGAAGGTGCACATAGACGATATGGCTCAGGAAGCGAAACTGCCGGTCCAGACGTTGAAGTCGTTGCTTTTCATGATGGAGATGAAGGGCCTTGTGCATCCGTTGCCAGGCAATATGTATGCACTTGGGAAGTACTAACTTGATAAAAAAACAAACAGAAAATTCAAAATGAAGTTATTTGTAGGCAACATAGATTACTCGGTGACGGAACCGGAATTGGTCGAACTCTTTTCCGCACATGGCTTACCCGATCAACTGAAAATTGTGAAAGACCGAACAACCGGCCAGTCGAAAGGCTATGGCTTTGTCGAGTTTGAAGATGAGATCGCAGCAGTCAAGTCCATGATGGATTTGAATGAGACGTCATTTCACGACCGTCAGATTGTAGTTCGTGAAGCAGGCAAAAAAGAAAAATAAAAATGATAGTCATCACCCGTCCTGAAATATATGAGGGGGAGGAAGAGCAGATCAACGCATTGCTTGAGGCAGAATCAAGTTTCATATTGCATCTGCGAAAGCCCTCTGCTTCGGCGGAAGAATATGCCCGTCTGCTCCAATCTGTTCCACAGCGTTTTTTGAACAGGGTTTGTTTGTGCGACCATTTTGAACTGGCTGACCAGTTTGAGGTGGGAGGCGTGCATCTGGGCGGTCGTCAACCGTCGTATTCGGGCGGAAGGCGGTTGCGTGTCAGCAAGTCGTGTCACGGGTTTTCGGAATTGGAGCATATTCGCGACTATGCCTATGTGTTTTTAAGCCCAATATTCAACAGCATATCTAAGGTTGGATACAATGCGGCATTTAGCCAAGACGAGTTGGTGGCGGCCTCGCGGTCACATCTCATCAATGAAAGGGTGGTGGCGCTGGGCGGAATAAATGCAGAGACGTTGCCATTATTGTCAGACCTCGGATTCGGAGGTGTTGCGGTGCTTGGCATTGTATGGAAAGACTTTTCTGTTCAACGTTTTTTGCATTTAGTAGATCTTGAGAATAAATATGTAAAAAAATAATCAATGAAAAAATTATTAAATGGGTGACGATTGCCGGATTGGTTTGTTCCACTGCGCTTCTTTTAGTGCACTGTGCCTCGGTGAATGGTTTGAAAAATTTCGCGCAATGCAAGTTCGAATTGAAAAATGTGACAAATGTTAATATGGCTGGAGTGAATGTCACCAATAAGAATGACATCAAAAAACTGTCTGCTAATGATTATGCGAAGTTCATCAAGGCCATTTCTGACAAAAAACTGCCTTTGACGTTTGATGTGAACGTGGGAGTTCGTAATCCGAATGACAAAGACGCTCGTCTCGATGGATTGGACTACATTCTGTGGATTGATGACATTGAAGCGACAAGTGGCGTGATGACGCAGCAGGTAAACATAAAATCGAAGGAATCGCAAGATGTGAAAATGCCGTTCCAAACGGATTTGTATAAATTGCTGAGCGGAAAGAACGCGACGAAAATCATTAGCTTTGCGTTGGACTTAGCCACCGACAATGCGGATAAAAGTCGAGTAAAGGTGTCGTTGAAACCTTTTTTCACTGTGGCAGGGAAGACGGTGAAGTTCCCTTCATATATTACAATCGGAGGTGACAAACTGATGCCAAAGTCGAGCAAATAGACAAAGGCGGATGGAAACCAACAAGAAACGGGCGATGAATATTCATCGCCCGTTTCTTGTTGGTTTAATTGTTTGCTCTTCTTATGAGAAATGCGAATATCTTATTTGCCGATTTTCAAATTGTTGTTGTTCTCAATAAGCTTTGCCAAAGCATCCACCTGTTTTGATTTCAATCCTTTGATGTGGAAGAAATCTCTGTGGACCTTAAGACGGTGCAAGTCGGTTCCCACGAATGTATAGAGACCGTCTTTCAGCATCCAAGTGGCTCTTTCCTGCGCATCTTTCCCATACAAACCAAATAATGACATGAGATTGAGCTGGAATTTGATGCCTTTGTTGAGAAGTTCCTTGTAGTTGTCTTTCTCCATGTAGGCGTAGCGTTCGGGGTGTGCGAGCATAACGTCGTACCCAATGCTTCTGACTTCAAACAAATTTTGGGTGAAGTTGAGCGGAGGGTGGTGTGCAAGTGTCTCGATTAAGACCATGTTGCCAGAGGCGCAAATCAAAGGCTCTTTGTTGTCAATCTTTCTCGATAAGCCCTCGTCCATCATATATTCGGCGCCGAGCGCCAGTTTCAGACACCCCTTGTATTCCTTCTTGAGCGCTTCAAAACGTTCATTTAGTTTCTCGTAAGTGTTTTCATGGAGCGACTCCATGATGTGTGGAGTGAAAAACACGCGGGATGCGCCTTTCTCTTCGTAATAATTAAGAGCTCTTACGGCACTCTCCATTTTCTGGATGCCATCGTCAACGCCAGGAAGCATGTGGCAGTGGACATCGGTGAACCCTTCAAATAGTCCGCTGCTGATAAAAGATTTTTTGAAAAAATCAAACATAGATTAACGCGCAATATGCGCAATTTTGAGGATAATAAAAGAGTTTTTGCAAAGTTACAAATAGTCTTATTAATTATGATGAATAGCCTCCCTTTTTTTACATGTTTTCGGCTTTTTATGCGAATATCAGGTTGGCTTGTCCTAAAAGAATAAGGCAATTCTGCCGGTGTGATTTGTTGGCAGGAAAAAACAGTAAAGTGCACATGAAAGAAAAAAATGAGATTTAACGGAAATTTGGTCGTTGTTTTGTCGCTCGTGAATTTTAATTTTTGTTACTTTTGTGGTCGAATTTCAAACAAAATCGGATTATAGGGATAACTCCCTTATAAGATATCAAAAATGGACGCAATTTTATCCTTGTTTACGGGAACGGGCATTGGACCTGTATTGGTTTATTTGTGTATAACGGCATTTGCGGGTGTCGCCCTTGGGAAGTTGAATTATAAAGGACTCCGTTTGGGGATCGCAGGAGTCTTGTTCGTAGGCTTGCTTCTTGGACATTTGAAGGGAACGGAAGCTCCATTAGATCCTAAACTCCTTGCCTTTATCAAAGAATTCGGATTGATCTTATTTGTATATTGTATTGGTATCGAAGTCGGACCTCGATTCTTTACAGCGTTTAAAGATGAAGGCGTAAAGATGAACGCGCTGGCTGCAGGTATAGTTGTTGTGGGTGTTGGAATCGCATTCGGCTTGAAAGGAATTGTTGACGACTCGCTTTCTTCTTCTGAAATCACAGGTATCTTATGTGGAGCGGTCACCAATACGCCTGGTCTTGGCGCAGCCCAGCAGGCACTTTCAGATGTCGCCAATAATGCCACAGACGAGGTTGTCCGTGCAACCGCCGCAAGCACAGTGCAAGACGCAGGTATGGCTTATGCCATAGCGTATCCTTTTGGCGTTATGGGCTTGATTTTCGCGATTTTGTTGATTCGATATGTTTTCCGCGTCAATATCGACAAGGAAGTGGAGAATTACAACAACGAAATGGGCGCAGCCTTCTCCAACAAACTGGAGAGCGTGGAAGTTACCGTGACAAACCAAAACCTTTTTGGAAGAAAAATCTCATTTGTTAAAAGTTTTGTAGATCAAGAATTGGCTATCTCCCGTATCCTTCGAAACAACACGTTCTTCATCCCAAGCGAGGATGACGAGTTGATGAAAGGCGATGTTATTTATGGTGTCTCTAGTTCGGAGCACATAGAACTTCTTCGCGCACAAATCGGTGAAGTGGAAATCGGAGATAAACGTGAAGTGAGTGGAGACCTTGCCATGATAAATGTGCTGGTGACCAACCGTAAGATAGCAGGAAAGACTATTGGCCAGGTGGGTATTTACCGTCGTTATGACGCCGGAATCACTCGTATATTCCGCGACGGACGTGAGATTCTTCCTACCCTTACCACTACATTGGAATTGGGCGATACTGTCCGCATCGTTGGTAAGAAGGCGCTTTTGAGTGATGTGCAAAAAGAAATTGGAGACTCGGCAAAAGAACTTTCAAAACCAAATACCATTCCTATTTTCATTGGTATATTGCTTGGTGTTGTACTCGGCAGCATACCTTTGGCAGTTCCTGGTTTGCCAGTCCCTGCCAAATTGGGCTTGGCGGGCGGACCACTGATTGTCGCCATTTGTCTGGGCTATAAGGGCCGAGTAGGTTCGATGGACTTTTATATGACAACGGGGGCAAATTTCATATTGCGCGAACTTGGTATTATCTTGTTCTTTGCTTGCGTAGGTTTATCCTCCGGCACCAATTTTGTGAGTTCATTGTCGAGAGGAGGTATGACTTGGTTCCTCTACGGAGCGGCCATCACTTTTATCCCGGTCATGATTTTTGCTGTCATCGCAAGATTGATGAAGATGAATTATTTGAAAATAAGCGGCATGCTTGCAGGCTCCATGACTGACCCATCAGTCCTTGAATATGCCAACTCTCTGGCGCCTGTTCAGGCGCAGAGCACAGCATACGCAACCGTTTATCCGTTGACCATGTTTTTGCGTATATTGACTGCGCAGATATTGGTTTTGACCACACTATAAAAAGGTTTCTTGCCTGTTTTACCAGATACCCAAGATAATAATCGCAGAATATATAATATGAGTTTTCAAGAATTAGAAAAAGGTGTAAATGACCTTGCAAATGTGGAGGAGACAAATGCTCCTGCCGCTGCTCCGAAGCCCAAGGGTGACTTCGACAAGAAAAAACAGATTTCGCTTGCTTTGTGTGTAATCGCATCATTGGTAGCGTGGTTCGTTCCTGCTGATTTCTTCGGAATTGCTGGACTGACAGTAATCGAACAGCGAGTTATCGCCATCTTCATCTTTGCCGCATTGATGTGGATTACAGAGGTGGTGCCAGTCTGGACCACATCGGTTTTGGTGATGGTGATTTTGCTTGCCACGATTTCCGACAGCAGTCTCAGTTTCCTCGTGCCAGACAAAAATGAGGCTGGAGAGTTTCTTGCTGTCTCAGGTCAGGCTTATGGTGCTCCTGTTAGTTATAAAACCATCATGGCGGCGTTTGCAGACCCTACCATCATGCTGTTTATGGGAGGATTTGTGCTTGCCATCGCAGCCACAAAATTCAAGATGGATGCAGGCTTGGCAAAAGCCATGTTGAAACCGTTTGGTACCGATTCAAAATTTGTGCTTCTTGGTTTCATCCTTGTGTCGGCTGTTTTCTCAATGTTTATGAGCAACACAGCAACAGCAGCCATGATGCTTACCATTCTTTCTCCAGTGTTGGCAACACTCCCTGCTGATGGAAAAGGCAGAATCGGTTTGGCGCTTGCTATTCCAATCGCTTGCAACGTGGGTGGCATCGGCACGCCTATCGGCACACCTCCAAATGCTATTGCGACAGGTTACTTGGCAAACAATGGTTTGGAAGTCGGCTTCGGTCAGTGGATGATGCTGATGATTCCGGTGGTTTTGTTTATCCTTGTTTTTGCGTGGTTGCTTTTGATCAAGATGTTCCCATTCACTCAGAAAAATATTGTTATTGAAGTGCCTGGTGATTTTGAAAAAAGCACAAAAGCGTATATCGTATATGTAACATTCGCAGTCACAATCTTCCTTTGGGTGTTTGGTAAAGCGTTGTTTGGCTTGAATCCAAATGTAGTGGCTCTCATTCCGTTCGCTGTGTTCGCGGTGACAGGAGTCATCACTAAGAAAGATTTGGCATCGGTTGACTGGGATGTGCTTTGGCTCGTTGCCGGTGGTTTCGCACTTGGTGTTGGCTTGGACAAGACTGGTCTTGCAAAAGACATGGTGGCATCCATTCCGTTCGACACATGGCCTACTCTCCTTGTTGTGATTGGTGGTGGTGTCCTCTGTATCGTCATGAGCACATTTATGTCAAACTCTGGTACTGCAGCTCTTCTCGTTCCAATCTTGGCTGCAGTGGGTATGGGTATGAAATCTCAGTTGGAGGCACTTGGCGGTGTTCCGACATTGCTTATCGGTGTGGCTTTGTCTGCGTCATTAGCAATGTCGTTGCCGATCTCTACACCTCCTAATGCATTGGCCTATGCAAAAGGCTTCATCAAGCAGAAGGACATGGCAACGGTAGGTATTATTGTCGGTATGTTTGGCATGTTGGTAGGTTATTTGGCTCTCATCTTTTTAGGTGGCAGCATTTTAAAATAAATCACAATAAGAGATAGCAAGGAATGCCTCCTTGCTATCTTTTTTTATGCACATGAATTTTGAATAAAGAAGAAATTTATAAAAGACATGAAAAAAGTATTACTTGGTATTGCAGCCTTTGCTTTGGCTGCTTCAAGTGCAATGGCACAGGTGGTCGTAAAGACTAATTCTGGTGATTTGAGCCTTCGTCTCATTGGTCGTACAAACTTGGATTATGGTCGCTATTTCATCCACAGCGATGCGCAAGACTATGGTTTCAAAATGAATGACACTCGTTTGGGTGTGGTTGCCAATTTCGACGAAAACTGGAGTGCAAAAGCTGAAATCTGCTATGCCAACAAGGCTGTCTCATTCCGTGATTTGTGGATTGGCTACAAAATCAACAATAAGATGAGCCTGACAGGGGGTAATCATTTCCAACCATTCGGAGCAAAGATCTTGGGACTTGGTTACAAGTTCATCGAAGATGCACAGGCCGACTATGCCATCACTCCAGCGCGTAAGATTGGTGTTAGTTATGATTTCACCACCAACCCATTCAAAGCAACAGCGGGTATCTACAGCGATGGCAACATCGACAATTTGAGCGGAAATGCAGGTATCAATCAGGGTTATTCTGCTGCTGCGAAATTTATTGTACGTCCTATTTGCGGAGATAGCAGTGTGCTTCACTTCGGAGTGGCAGGAATGTACACCAATGTAGCCAACAGTTACAGTTATAATGTTAACCAGCCAGAAACTTTTTCAGGAAAGAAGATCGCTTCTTATACTTCGGATGTTGCAAACACGATCAACATCAACCGTTTGGAGGCTGAAATCATCTATATTTACAAACGTTTCTATTTCGAAACCCACTATCTTGATGCAATGTCAAACCTCATTGGCGACAACAACTTCCATGCAAGAGGTGGCTATGCTCAGGCTAGTTTCCTTTTGATCGGCCAAAAGCAGAATTATAACAAGAAGACAGGTCTGGCTGCGCTTGCATCACCAAAGAACTTGGAAGTGCTTGCTCGAATCGACCGTTTGAATATGGACTCTTATGCTCAGGCTGTGCTTGGCGCAGATGGCACACCTTCAGATCCTATCGCGAAACCAGAACAGAATGTGACGGACTTCACGTTTGGTTTGAACTATTTCTTCAACAAGAATGTCAACGCTCGTTTGAACTACACCGTAGCCAAAGTGGAGCAGGGTGATGCCGAACGTACCAACAACGCTATTCAGGCACGCCTTCAGTTCTCATTCTAAAATATGAGGAGGGAAAGACAACGGATTTCAGACCAACTGAAGTCCGTTTTCTTTGTGAGAAAAACCTCTGAGATGGCAAATAAAAGAAGGCAAATCGGTGGTATTCCTCATAATAGCCATTTCAGAGAAACAAATAACTTCCATAATAGTTTGATATTTAGAAAAAATATCCTTAATTTTGCGTGCATTTTTACGAAAGTTTATTCTAATTAATTAATACATTATGATCATTGTTCCTATCAAAGAGGGCGAAAACATCGAAAAGGCCCTTAAGAGATTTAAAAGAAAGTTCGAAAAGACTGGTGTTGTAAAAGAACTCAGAAGCCGTAAGGAATTCTCAAAGCCTTCAGTATTGAAGCGTGAAAAGATGAACCACGCTATCTACGTTCAGCAGCTTCACCGCAACGACGACTAATCCTTGAGATAAGGAAGTCTTCAAGTTCAAGGAACTTACAATTTTAATTAGAGTTAACAGGTAAACAGCGTAACGTGTTTATCGACGAATTTCTACAATATATAAAGTATGAGAAGGCCTATTCTTCTCATACTTTTATTTCATATCAGACCGATATGAAGCAGTTCGCTGCATTTGTAGAGCAACAGAAAGGACGGTTTGACCCAACAGAGATATCAGCATACGACATAAGAGAGTGGCTTCTTCAGTTGATGAATGGAGGCCTTTCGGCAAGGAGCACTTCCAGAAAAGTGGCAACGCTCAACACCTTCTTTGGCTATTTGAAAAAGAAGGGAACGATTACTGCAAATCCTATGGACAAAGTGAGTGCGCCTAAAGTCCAAAAAAGACTTCCCGTTTATTTGCACGAGAAGCAAATGAGCGATTTACTAAATCCGGAAGAAACTGGAGAGTTGTTTCCCGACACCTTTGAAGGAAAGAGAGACAAACTTATGATAGAGATGTTCTATAATCTGGGCATCCGTCTGTCGGAACTGATCAGCATAAAAGACAAAGACATTGATTTTAACCGGCAAACCATATTAATTACCGGAAAAAGAAACAAACAAAGGTACATTCCCTTTGGAAATTCATTAAAAAGTGATATATTAGCATTCGAAAGCGACAGAGATGCGGATGTAGCCCGGGAAGATGACCGCCTTTTTACGAGGGCGGATGGAAAACCGCTCTACAGGATGCTTGTCTATCGCGTAGTGAACAAATACCTTGAACAGGTTTGCACACTGACTAAGAAAAGTCCTCATGTCCTGCGTCACACCTTCGCCACGGCGATGCTTAACAATGGAGCGGACATAGATGCGGTAAAAGAACTGCTTGGGCACGCAAGTTTGTCTGCCACCGAGGTATATACGCACACTACGTTTGATCGCCTTCGCAAAATATATAAACAGGCTCATCCTCGAGCCTAATAATGAACCTTTAAAATCGTACCATTATGAAAGTAAACATTCAAGCAATCGACTTCAACGCAAAAGAACAGTTGGAAGAATTCGTTCAGAAGAAAGCAGAAAAGTTGGAACAGTACTCAGATAAAATCAGCGCGGTAGATGTTCACATGAAAGTCGTGAAACCTGAAGTCTCAAACAACAAAGAAGTAATGCTCAAGGTTGAAATCCCTGGCAAGTCGCTTGTTGTTATCAAGACTGCTGATTCTTTTGAGGAAGCGTATGATCATTGCCAAGAAGTGGCGATCAAGCTTATCATCAAAGAGAAGGAAAAAAATCAAAAATAATTTGAGCTTTTCGCTTGTTTTTTGAAAAATAATGCCTAAATTTGCAAACCGATTTGAGAGCGGGCTTTCAAATCGGTTTCAAAAGGCTTGCCTCTTTAGCTCAGTTGGCCAGAGCACGTGATTTGTAATCTCGGGGTCGTCTGTTCGAATCAGACAAGAGGCTCAAAGTCGGGTACTTACCAGAGTGGCCAAATGGGACAGACTGTAAATCTGTTGGCTCTGCCTTCGGTGGTTCGAATCCATCAGTACCCACATGATTGCCAATGTAGCTCAGTGGTAGAGCGCATCCTTGGTAAGGATGAGGTCACGGGTTCAACTCCCGTCATCGGCTCTTTCAAAATAAATATTAATTAAAAAACAAATTTGCAATTATGGCTAAAGAAGAGTTTAAAAGAACCAAGCCGCATGTAAATATTGGTACTATCGGTCACGTTGACCACGGTAAAACCACTTTGACTGCAGCTATCTCTCTCACCCTCAGCAAGAAGGGCTTCGGCTCTGAGGAAGTTAAGTCTTTCGATCAGATTGACAACGCTCCAGAAGAAAAAGAACGTGGTATCACTATCAATACTGCTCACATTGAGTATGAAACTGCTAACCGTCACTATGCTCACGTTGACTGTCCAGGACACGCTGACTATGTGAAGAACATGGTTACTGGTGCTGCTCAGATGGACGGTGGTATCATCGTAGTTGCTGCTACTGATGGTCCAATGCCACAGACTCGTGAACACGTGCTTTTGGCTCGTCAGGTGAACGTTCCTCGTTTGGTAGTGTTCGTTAACAAGTGCGACCAGGTTGAAGATAAGGAAATGCTCGAGCTCGTTGAAATGGACATGCGCGACATCCTTGAAAAATATGAATATGAAGCTGAAACTCCATTCATCTTCGGTTCAGCACTCGGTGCTTTGAATGAAGAACCACAGTGGGTTGACAAGGTTATGGAACTCATGGATGCAGTTGACACTTGGATTCAGTTGCCTCCACGTGAAGTTGACAAGCCTTTCTTGATGCCAGTTGAAGACATCTTCTCAATCACTGGTCGTGGTACTGTTGCTACTGGCCGTATTGAAACTGGTCGTGTAAAGGTTGGTGATGAAGTTCAGATCCTTGGTCTTGGCGCTGACTTGAAGTCAGTAATCACTGGTGTTGAAATGTTCCGTAAGCTCCTTCCAGAAGGTGAAGCTGGTGACAACGTTGGTTTGTTGCTCCGTGGTATCGATAAGAAGGATGTTAAGCGTGGTATGGTTATCTGCCACCCAGGACAGGTTAAGCCTCACAACCACTTCAAAGCTCAGGTTTACGTTTTGAAGAAGGAAGAAGGTGGTCGTCACACTCCATTTCACAACCACTATCGTCCTCAGTTCTACCTCCGTACAATGGACGTAACTGGTGAAATCACTCTTCAGGATGGTGTAGAAATGGTAATGCCAGGTGATAACGTAACAATTGAAGTTAAGCTTCTTACTCCAGTTGCTATGGACCTCGGTCTTCGTTTCGCAATCCGTGAAGGTGGTAAGACAGTAGGTTCTGGTCAGATCACTGAAGTTCTTGAAAACATTGAAGACTAATCAATAATAAATAGGCTGTTGCTAATACAGCAGCCTATTTTATACGGGACTAGCTCAGTCGGTAGAGCACTGGTCTCCAAAACCAGGTGTCGGGGGTTCGAGTCCCTCGTCCCGTGCAAATAAAATCGATTATGGCAAATGTATTGCAAGGTGTAAGAGATGCTTACACCGAATTAAAAGATAATGTCACTTGGCCTACCTTGCCCCAATTGAGTCAAACCGCGGTTTTAGTTTTAGTTGCTTCCCTAATAATCGCTCTCGTTGTGTTTGGCATGGATAAATTGGTTACAACCCTTTTAGAAATTTTGGTCTACAATAATTAACACTATTTGAAATGGCTAACTCACAAGAACAATCTCTTGGTTTGAGATGGTATGTTCTCCGCGCTATCAGTGGTAAAGAGAACAAAGTGAAAGAATATCTTGATGCTGAAATCAAGAACGGACACTTCGGTAAGGCTGTTTCTCAAGTATTGGTTCCAACGGAAAAAACGTTTGTTATGCGTAACGGAAAGAAGGTCTTGAAAGAAAGAAACTGTCTTCCTGGTTACGTTCTTGTTCAGGCTGATTTGTCTGGCGACGCTGCTTTCCGTCTTACTTCTTCCCCTAATGTATTAGGATTCCTCACTGAAGGTACAACTCCAGCAAACTCAAAGCCTGCTCCTATTCAGGATTCAGAAGCTATGCGTATGCTCGGTCAGTCTGAAGTGGTGAACGGTGATTTCGATGAAGTGGAGGTTGACTTTGACATCGATCAGGTTGTTAAGGTTATCGACGGTCCTTTCAATGGTTTCACTGGTAAAGTTGAAGAGGTTAATAAAGATCGCAAGAAGCTAAAGGTTTCTGTAACTATTTTCGGCCGTAAAACTCCTTTGGAGTTGGACTTTATACAAGTGGAGAAAAAGTCGTAAGATTAGGTAACACTTTTCTGCTTTTTCTCTTAAATCGTTTAATACTAATTCAAACAAAACAAAATGGCTAAAGAAATTGCTGGACTTATCAAATTGCAGATTAAGGCTGGTGCTGCCAATCCATCACCTCCAGTAGGCCCAGCTTTGGGTTCAAAGGGTGTGAATATCATGGATTTTTGCAAGAAGTTCAATGCCGCAACCCAGGATAAGGGTGGTAAGGTGCTTCCTGTAATTATTACAGTATATGCCGATAAGTCCTTTGATTTTGTTGTTAAAACCCCTCCAGTAGCTAATCAGCTCCTTGAATTCTCAAAGGCAAAGAAGGGTTCTGGTCAGCCTAACCGTAACAAAGTTGCTGAAGTAACTTGGGAACAGGTTAAGCAGATTGCTCAGGAAAAGATGCCTGACTTGAACTGTTTCACTTTGAAGGCTGCTATGACTATGGTTGCTGGTACTGCAAGAAGCATGGGTATCACTGTAAAGGGAGATTTTCCCGAAAACGTTTAAAAACTTCAATTAAAAATGGCTAAACTTACAAAAAACCAAAAGTTGGTTGCTGAAAAGATTGAAGCAGGGAAATCTTACACTTTGGCTGAAGCTGCTGCTTTGGTTAAGGAAGTGACCACTACTAAATTTGACGCTTCTGTTGATATTGACGTTCGTCTTGGTGTTGACCCTAAGAAGGCAAACCAGATGGTTCGTGGTGTCGTATCTCTTCCAAACGGAACAGGTAAGCAGGTTCGCGTTCTCTGCCTCTGTACTGCAGACCAGGAAGCTGCCGCTAAAGAAGCTGGTGCTGACCACGTAGGTCTCGACGATTATATCGAAAAGATCAAAGCTGGTTGGACAGATGTTGACGTTATCATCACTATGCCTGCTATCATGGGTAAGATTGGTGCTCTCGGTCGTGTGCTCGGTCCTCGTGGCTTGATGCCAAACCCTAAGAGTGGTACTGTTACCAATGATGTTGCGAAGGCAGTTAAGGAAGTTAAACAGGGTAAGATCGATTTCAAGGTCGACAAGGCCGGTATCGTTCATACTTCAATCGGTAAGGTTTCTTTCTCAGCTGAACAGATTGTTGGTAACGCTACAGAGTTCATTAACACTCTTATCAAGCTCAAACCTGCATCAGCAAAGGGTACTTACATTAAGAGTATCTTCCTTTCAAGCACAATGAGTCCAGGTATCAAGGTTGATCCTAACATTTAAAGTAAGAATTTATGAGAAAAGAAGATAAAGGCGCTATTATTGATCAGCTCGGTGAAGTGCTTGATCAGTACGACCACTTTTACGTTACCGATGCAGCCGGCATGAATGCTGAAGACACTGCTGCATTGCGTCGTTCTTGCTTTGAAAAGGAAATCAAGTTGATGGTGGTAAAAAACACTCTCCTCAAGAAAGCTCTTGAGAAGAAGGGTGAAGAATACGCTCCATTGTTCGATTCATTGAAAGGCAACTCGGCGGTTATGTTTACCTCAGTTGGTAACGCACCTGCAAAGCTCATCAAGGAATTTGCTAAGAAGAGCAAAGCTGGCAAGCCAGTTTTGAAATCAGCTTTCGTTGAACAGAGCGTATATGTTGGCGAAAACCAGCTTGACACTTTGGTAAGCATCAAGAGCAAGAACGAACTCATTGCAGACGTTATCGCTCTCTTGCAGTCTCCTGCAAAGAATGTTATCTCAGCTTTGCAGAGTGGCGGCAATACAATCACTGGTGTTTTGAAAACACTCTCAAACAAATAATTTAATTAGTATAACAATTTAAAAGTATAATAAAATGGCAGATTTGAAAGCTATCGCAGAAGAATTGGTTAACTTGACTGTTAAAGACGTTAACGAGTTGGCTGAAATTTTGAAGAACGAATATGGTATCGAGCCAGCTGCTGCTGCAGTTGCTGTTGCCGCTCCTGCTGCTGGTGCAGGTGAGGCTGCTGAAGAAAAGAGCAGCTTCGACGTAATCCTTAAGGATGCAGGTGCAAGCAAGCTCGCTATCGTTAAGCTCGTTAAGGAAGTAACTGGTCTTGGCTTGAAGGAAGCTAAGGACATCGTTGACGGTGCTCCTAAGGCTATCAAGGAAGGCGTTGCTAAGGCTGACGCTGAAGCTCTTAAGAAACAACTCGAAGACGCTGGCGCTTCTGTTGAACTTAAATAAAAGCATCACCTGTTTAACAGGATTTTGGTTAAGAACCCGATTTTTAGGGGTTCTTAACCTTTTTGTGTCTATATTATTTTTAAGTTCAAATTATACTCAATAATGTCTAACAATACCGAAAACAAGCAGAGAATTAGTTTCGCCAAGGTAAAAAATCAGCTTCCATATCCTGATTTCCTCGAGGTGCAACTTAAGTCTTTCCGGGATTTTTTCCAACTCGATACTCCACCTGAAAAGAGAAAAGGTGAAGGAATGTATAAGGTTTTCAGCGAGAACTTCCCAATCAACGACACAAGAAACAATTATCAGCTCGATTTCTTGGACTATTATATCGACCCATCTCGTTACACTATTGATGAATGTATCGAAAGAGGTCTTACCTATAGTGTCCCTTTGAAAGCTAAGCTCAAACTCACAAGCGCTGCTGAAGGCAATGATGACTCAGAACCTGTTGTTAAAGTACAGGATGTTTATTTGGGTCAAATCCCTTACATGACTGAAAAGGGTACATTTGTTATCAATGGCGCCGAACGTGTCGTAGTTTCGCAGCTCCACAGATCACCTGGTGTTTTCTTTGGCCAGAGTCAGCACGCCAATGGTTCTACGCTCTATTCAGCGCGTATCATTCCGTTCCGTGGCTCATGGATCGAGTTTGCGACCGATATCAACAACGTGATGTACGCTTACATCGACCGTAAGAAGAAGCTCCCTGTAACTACTTTGCTCCGCTCTATTGGTTATGAGACCGATAAGGACATTCTTGAGATTTTTGACTTGGCTGAGGAGGTTAAGCTCACAAAATCGAACATTAAGAATATTTTAGGCCGCAAGACTGTAGGACGTGTTTCTCGTACATGGAATGAAGACTTCGTTGATGAAGATACTGGTGAGGTAGTTTCTATCGAACGTAACGAGGTTATTCTTGAACGTGATGTTGAATTGGAACAAGAACATATTGATTTGTTGGAAAAGAACAACATTTCTTATGTGCTCTTGCACAAACAGGACACTTCTTCTGTCGATTTCTCAATTATCTTGAGCACTTTGGCAAAAGACCCTACCGCTTCTGAAACAGACGCTTGTCGTTACATCTACCGTTCCCTCCGTAATGCTGAGGCTGCCGATGACGCAAGTGCTCGTGAAATCATCTCTAACTTGTTCTTCTCAGACAAGCGTTATGATTTGGGCGATGTAGGCCGCTACCGTATCAATAAGAAACTCAATCTTGATGTTCCTGAAGATACTCGCGTGCTCACCAAGCAGGATATCATCTGCATTATTAAATATCTCGTTGAACTGATCAACTCTAAGGCTGCTCTTGATGATATTGACCACTTGAGCAACCGTCGTGTTCGTACCGTAGGCGAACAGCTCTACAACCAGTTTGGTGTAGGTCTTGCTCGTATGGCTCGCACAATTCGTGAGCGTATGAATGTTCGCGACAGTGAAGAGTTCTCTCCTGTTGATTTGATCAATGCGAAGACTATTTCTTCGGTTATCAACTCATTCTTCGGAACCAACGCATTGTCTCAGTTCATGGACCAGACCAACCCACTTGCAGAGGTTACTCACAAGCGTCGTTTGTCTGCCCTCGGTCCTGGTGGTTTGTCTCGTGAGCGTGCCGGCTTTGAGGTGCGTGACGTTCACTATACTCACTACGGACGTCTTTGTCCTATTGAAACTCCGGAAGGTCCAAACATCGGTTTGATTTCTTCTTTGTGTCTTTGTGCTAAGATCAACGATCTCGGTTTCATTGAAACCCCTTATCGTAAAGTTGTGAACGGCAAGGCCGACATGAGCGAAAATGGTATCGTTTACCTCAGCGCTGAAGAAGAAGAAGGCAAAACCATCGGTCAGGACAATGTTCCAGTTGATGACGAAGGTAATTTCCTTTGCGAAACTGTTAAGGCACGTAAAGAAGCTGACTTCCCTAACGTAACTCCTGAAGAATTGGAGTTGATGGATACTGCGCCAAACCAGATCGCTTCATTGGCTGCATCTTTGATTCCGTTCTTGGAACACGACGACGCAAACCGTGCCCTCATGGGATCTAACATGATGCGTCAGGCTGTGCCACTTCTCCGTACTGAAGAACCAATTGTCGGTACTGGTGTTGAGCGTCAGCTTGCTCACGACTCTCGCACTCAGATTATGTCTGAAGGTGCTGGTGAAGTTGTATATGTAGATGCTGCTAAGATTTCAATCAAATATGATAGAACCGAAGAAGAAGATTATGTAAGCTTCGAATCGGCTACTAAAGATTATATCATTCCTAAGTTCCGCAAGACCAACCAGAGCACTACCATCGACCTTCGTCCAATCGTTCGTGTTGGTGATCGTGTTGTTGCAGGTCAGGTACTTACTGAAGGTTATTCTACCAGAAATGGTGAGCTGGCTATCGGTAAGAACTTGCTTGTTGCGTTCATGCCATGGAAGGGTTACAACTATGAGGACGCTATCGTAATCAACGAAAAGGTTGTTAAGTACGATATGTTCACCTCTGTACACGTTGACGAATTCGCATTGGAAGTGCGTGAAACCAAGCGCGGTATGGAAGAATTGACTGCCGACATCCCTAACGTAGGTGAGGACGCTACTCGCAACCTCGATGAACAGGGTATCATCCGTATCGGTGCGCCTGTTGAACCAGGTGACATCTTGGTCGGCAAAATCACTCCTAAGGGTGAATCAGATCCTTCTCCAGAAGAAAAATTGCTCCGTGCTATCTTCGGTGACAAGGCTGGCGATGTGAAGGATGCTTCTTTGAAGGCTTCTCCTTCTATCCACGGTGTTGTTATCGGCAAGAGATTGTTCCAGAGAGCGATCAAGACCCGCAAGTCTCGTTTGCAGGATAAGCAGCGTAGCGACAGGCTCGATGAAGAGTTCAACCAGCAGGCTCTCAAGCTCAAGAAAGAACTCATCACCAAGTTACTCAAGCTTACAGAAGGCAAGACAGCTGTTAATGTACGCGACTTCCTCGATCAGGAGGTTATCCGCAAGGGTGTTAAGTTTACCAACGACAACCTCGACGGTATCGACTATTTGACAGTTCAGCTCAATGGTTGGACCGATGATGAACACATCAACGGCCTCATCCACCAGCTTATCATGAACTACTTGCGCAAGTATAAAGAATACGACGCTAAGAACAAACGCGAAAAGTTCAATATCACTATCGGTGACGAACTTCCAGCTGGTGTTATCCAAATGGTTAAGGTTTACGTTGCTAAGAAACGTAAAATCCGTGTGGGTGACAAGATGTCTGGTCGTCACGGTAACAAGGGTATCGTATCAAAGATCGTACGTCAGGAAGACATGCCGTTCTTGGAAGACGGTACTCCAGTAGATATCGTGTTGAACCCACTGGGTGTGCCTTCACGTATGAACTTGGGTCAGATTTTCGAAACTGTGCTCGGTTGGGCAGGTTTGAAACTCGGCGTCAACTACGCAACTCCAATCTTCGACGGTGCGTCATTGGACGACATCAATGCTTTGACAGACAAGGCAGGTCTTCCTCGTAACGGTTGTACTTACCTTTACGATGGTGGTACTGGTGAACGGTTCGACCAGCCTGCAACAGTCGGCGTGATCTACATGCTTAAACTCGGTCACATGGTCGATGATAAGATGCACGCTCGTTCAATCGGTCCTTACTCGCTCATCACACAGCAACCTCTCGGTGGTAAGGCACAGTTTGGTGGTCAGCGTTTCGGAGAAATGGAAGTATGGGCGCTCGAAGCCTTTGGCGCATCTCACGTTCTTCAGGAAATCCTTACCGTGAAGTCCGACGATGTGATGGGTCGTGCGCGTGCATACGAAGCTATCGTTAAGGGAGAACCAATGCCAAATCCTGGCGTTCCAGAGTCTCTCAACGTGCTGCTCAACGAACTCAAGGGTCTCTGCTTGAGTGTTAAACTTGAATGATATCCCCACGATTCCGTATCAACGGGAAACATTCAAAGGCAGCTGAGCTCATTTGTCTGCCATAACGATTAAACTGATTTTACTCTTTTATAAAATTCAAATATGGCTTTTAGAAAAGAAAATAATAAAGGCAAAAACTCTTTCACCAAAATCTCCATCGGACTTGCGTCGCCAGAGGAAATTTTGGAAGGCTCGAACGGTGAGGTCTTGAAGCCAGAGACCATCAACTATCGTACCTACAAGCCTGAACGCGACGGCTTGTTCTGCGAGAAAATCTTCGGCCCTACGAAAGATTACGAATGTAACTGCGGTAAGTACAAACGTATCCGTTATAAAGGCATCACTTGCGACCGTTGCGGTGTGGAAGTGACTGAAAAGAAGGTGCGTCGTGAACGTATGGGACACATTCATTTGGTTGTTCCTGTTGCTCACATTTGGTATTTCCGTTCGTTGCCAAATAAAATTGGATACCTTCTCGGTATGACCACTAAGCATCTTGATGAAGTAATTTATTACGAACGCTATGTGGTTATCCAGCCAGGTGTGCTTGAAAATGCTGGCGAAAACAGTGTCGCATATCAAGACCTCCTCTCTGAAGAAGAGTATTTGAAGAAACTCGAAGAACTTCCTGCAGGAAACCAGCAGCTCGATGACTCTGATCCAAACAAGTTCATCGCTAAGATGGGTGCGGAAGCTGTTTACGATATGCTCAAGCGCATCGATTTGAAGAAACTCTCTTATGAATTGAGAGAACGTGCCGACAAGGATTCTTCGCAGCAGCGTAAGAATGAGGCTTTGAAGCGTCTTCAGGTTGTTAATGCATTCTTGGCATCAAAGGGAAGAAGCAAACCTGAATGGATGATTGTGAAGATCGTTCCGGTTATTCCGCCAGATTTGCGTCCGCTCGTTCCGCTCGATGGTGGCCGCTTCGCCACTTCGGACTTGAACGACCTCTATCGTCGAGTTATCATCCGTAACAACCGTTTGAAACGACTCATCGAAATCAAGGCTCCGGAAGTCATCCTTCGTAACGAAAAGCGTATGCTTCAGGAAGCAGTTGACTCATTGTTCGACAACTCTCGTAAGTCGAGCGCTGTGAAGAGTGAAGCCAACCGTCCTCTCAAGTCTTTGTCAGACAGCTTGAAGGGTAAGCAAGGTCGTTTCCGTCAGAACCTCCTCGGTAAGCGTGTTGACTATTCAGCACGTTCCGTTATCGTCGTTGGTCCTGAATTGAACATGGGTGAATGTGGTTTGCCTAAATACATGGCTGCCGAACTCTATAAACCATTCGTTATTCGCAAACTCATCGAACGCGGCATCGTGAAGACTGTTAAGTCTGCAAAGAAGATCGTTGACCGCAAAGAGCCTGTAGTTTGGGATATCCTTGAAAATGTGATGAAGGGTCACCCAGTTCTCTTGAACCGTGCTCCTACACTTCACCGTTTGGGTATTCAGGCTTTCCAGCCTCGCATGATCGAAGGTAAGGCTATTCAGTTGCACCCACTTGCTTGTACAGCGTTCAACGCCGACTTCGACGGTGACCAGATGGCGGTTCACCTCCCACTTGGTAACGAAGCCGTTCTTGAAGCCCAGATGTTGATGCTTGAAGCACACAACATCCTTAACCCTTCAAATGGTGCACCTATCACCGTTCCTTCTCAGGATATGGTGCTTGGTCTTTACTATATTTCAAAGATCAGAAAAGGAGCTAAGGGTGAAGGTTTGACATTCTACGGTCCTGAAGAAGCTACTATCGCATTCAATGAACAGCGTATCACACTCCACTCTCTCATCAAGGTGGTTGTTGATGATATTGATGAAGAAGGCAACCCAGTTAAGGTACTTAAGGAAACAACTTATGGCCGCTTGATGATCAACGAAAGAGTTCCTAAGAACGTTGGTTATGTTGATTACGTTATCAACAAGAAGACTCTTCGTACTTTGATTACCAAGGTTATTAAGGCTTGTGGTGTCGATGTAACTTGTAAGTTCCTCGATGATATCAAGAACTTGGGTTACTACATGGCGTTCCGTGGTTGTCTTTCATTTAACTTGGGTAACATCATCATCCCAGAAGGTAAGGAAACACTCGTTGAAGAAGGTAACCAAGCTGTTGCTGAAATCATGCAGAATTTCTCAATGGGTTTCATTACAGAAAACGAACGATACAACCAGATCATCGATACTTGGACCAATGTCAACAGCGAGTTGCAGAATCTCGTTATGAAGACTATTTCAAGCGACGACCAAGGTTTCAACTCAGTTTACATGATGCTTGACTCTGGTGCCCGTGGTTCTAAGACTCAGATTTCACAGCTTTGCGGTATGCGTGGTTTGATGGCTAAACCGCAGAAGAGTGGTGCAAGTGGTGGTCAGATCATCGAAAACCCAATCTTGGCAAACTTTAAGGAAGGCCTTTCTGTGTTGGAGTACTTTATCTCTACTCACGGTGCTCGTAAGGGTCTTGCCGATACAGCCTTGAAGACTGCCGACGCAGGTTACCTTACACGTCGTCTTGTTGACGTATCGCACGATGTGATCATCAACGAAGAAGACTGCGGCACTTTGCGTGGTTTGGTTTGTACCGAATTGAAGAATGGCGACGATGTTATCGCAACTCTCAGCGAACGTATTCTCGGTCGTGTGGCTGTCAACGATGTTATTCATCCAATCACTGGTGAGGTTATCGTTAAGGCTGGCGAAGAAATCCGTGAAAAAGAGGCCGACATCATCGAAAAGTCTCCAATCGAAAAGGTTGAAATTCGTTCAGTGCTCACTTGTGAGTCTAAATACGGCGTATGTGCTAAGTGCTACGGTCGCAACTTGTCAACACGTAAACTCGTTCAGAAAGGTGAAGCTGTCGGTGTCATCGCCGCTCAGTCAATCGGTGAACCTGGTACTCAGTTGACACTCCGTACATTCCACGTCGGTGGTGTGGCAAGCAACGTGGCAACCAACAACTCATATAAGTCTAACTACGATGGTGTATTGAAAATCGATGAACTTCGTACAGTTAAGTCTGTAGATGATGCAGGCAAGGAAGTTGACGTCGTAGTCGGTCGTCTTGGTGAAATCAGGATTATTGAACCAAAGACAAATATCATCCTTACTGAAACACTCCTTGCTTACGGTTCTCGCTTGTTCTTCAAGGATGGCGATACAGTTAAGAAGGGTGATGTAATCTGCGAATGGGATCCATTTAATGCAGTTATCATTTCAGAAGCGGCTGGTAAGATTCGTTTCAAAGATATGATTGAAAACGTAACTTACAAGTCTGAAACCGATGAATCTACGGGCATGACTCAGATTGTTATTATCCAGTCAACAGCCAAGGATAAGGCTCCTGAAATTGAAGTTGTGGATGCAGCAGGTGAAAAGATCCGCGCTTACAACTTGCCTGTTACTGCAGTGCTTTCTGTAAGTGAAGGTGACGACGTTTCAGTAGGTCAGACAATCGTAAAGATTCCTCGTACAATGTCGGGTGGTGCCGGTGACATTACCGGTGGTCTTCCACGTGTAACCGAACTCTTTGAAGCGCGTAACCCATCAAATCCAGCAATTGTTTCTGAAATCGATGGTGAAGTTCGCTTCGGTGCTGTTAAACGTGGTAACCGCGAAATCTCTGTCATCTCTCGTTCTGGTGAGGAAAAGAAATATCTCGTACCTCTCATCAAGCAGTTGCTCGTTCAGGAAAACGACTATGTTCGTGCCGGAACTCCACTCTCTGATGGTGCGATCACTCCTTCAGACATCCTTGCAATCAAGGGCCCTACTGCCGTTCAGGAATACATCGTGAACGAAGTTCAAGACGTCTATCGTATGCAGGGTGTGCAAATCAATGATAAGCACTTTGAGGTTATCGTACGTCAGATGATGCGCAAGGTTGAAATCATCGATGGTGGTGATACCAACTATTTGGAACACGATATCGTTGACAAACTCGAACTCATGGCTGAAAACGATCGTATCTTCGGTATGAAGATGGTGGTTGATGCTGGTGATTCTGAGAACTTCACAAACGGTATGATGGTTACAGCGCGCAAACTCCGTGATGAAAACAGTATGTTGAAACGTCAGGACAAGAAACTTGTTGTTACTCGTGATGCGAAGGCTGCTACTTCAAATCAGATTTTGCAGGGTATCACTCGTGCTGCCCTTCAAACAAGCAGTTTCATGTCGGCTGCTTCCTTCCAGGAAACCACCAAGGTGCTCAACGATGCCGCTATCCGTGGTAAAGTGGACAACCTTATTGGTATGAAGGAAAATGTGATTTGTGGTCACCTTATTCCTGCGGGTACAGGTCTCCGCGAATTCTCTAACATTTCTGTTATGACCAAGGAACAGGCTGAACTCATTGACGAACAAGAAGAAGAGTTGGAAGAAGCATAATTTAGCTTAACCAATATGATAAAGGCGCCGCAAAGCAATTTGCGGCGCTTTTTGTTTTTGTTTTGAAAGCATTTTTGCTTTGTTTTATCTAATTTTGCATCGGATTTGTTTTACACTTTTTATTTTTACATATTATTAGTTTCATTGTCATGGGAAATGATTCCATTCAAAAGGTTAAAGGCAGTAACGTAACTACACTTTCGCTTCACTCTGCAAGGCATTATGCCCGTTATGCTTTAATGACACTTTATTTCTTCTCGGGCTTTGTCTTTGCGACGTTGTTTTCTCGTCTCCCGTCGTTGAAGGAGATATATGAGTTCAATTTCACGCGTTTGGGATTGATTCAGTTCTGCATGTCCATTGGTAGCCTCCTTTGTATGCCGGTGTGTGCAAATCTGGCGAATAAGTATGGCAGCGGAAAACTGACCAAGGTGGGTTATATACTGGCTTTTATATTTGTCTTGTTGCCTATTATGCCTTCCGAATATATACTGTTTCCCATTTGTATGGCGTATGGTATGACTGCCTCTCTTTTTGATATTGCCATCAATGGTAATTCCATTTTGGTGGAGCATGCCTACAAACGCAGTATTTTAAGTAAGTTCCACGCCATCTACTATGTCGGCACCTTGGTTGGCGCGTTAGTGGCCATTTTGTTTCTGTCATTGGAGATTTCCACAGCGGCTCATTTCTCTGTTGCTTCAATTTTGGTGGTATGCGAATTGTCGATTATGCGTCCGTTTTTGATAAGGGAGAAACCCAATAAGCATGTATCGGCACAGAAGTTCAAGTTGCTTTTCCCGAAGGGTATTCTTCTTTTGATTGCTTTTTTCGCCTTGTTTAGTCGCGTCATTGAGGGTGTCGTTTCAAGTTGGAGCACCACCTACATGAATCAGGTGATTGAGCTCACACAGAATCTTGCACCGGTCGGTTTGGCTGTGTATGCGTCTTTTATGGCGGTAGGTCGATTCATGGGCGATGTTGTCCGTAGCCGATTCTCGGAACCATACATCTTGCTTGTCTGCAGTTTTATTACAGTGGTGGGTTTAGGCCTTATGGTATGTTCCACATCTTTTTTCCTCTCGGTATCCGGAATCTTCGTTACAGGTCTTGGCATGAGTTGTATTGTCCCAATTATTTACAGTTTGGCGGGCAGTCAGTCCGATGTGTCTCCAGGCACAGGTATAGCTATGGTCAATACGATAAGTGGAACCGGTTTTTTGTTTGGTCCGTTCCTTGTGGCGAATATCGCAGATGCGTTTGGGCTTAGAGTGTCCTTCTTCTATGTGTGGTGTCTCTCAGTATCAATGTTTGTCCTCGCATCTGTTTTATGGGTGAAAAAGGGCAAGCCCAAAAAGAAATTTTGATGTCTGTATGAGGATGGCACGCAAATCTTAGGATCACATGGAGTCGGAAAATCATCCATTAAAACCTTTTTTGCCTGAAAATGCACGATTGCTAATGTTGGGCAGTTTTCCTCCATCTCGGAAACGATGGTCGATGGAGTTTTATTATCCTAACTGGATGAATGATATGTGGAGAGTGATGGGATTGTGTTTCTTCGGAGACAGCCGGCATTTCTGTGTATCTTCCGAAAAACGTTATGATAAGGAGATGCTGGAATCATTTCTCTGTGAGACTGGAATTGCGCTTAGTGATACAGCCTGTCAGGTTACCCGCTTGAAAGGAACTGCTTCTGATGCGGATTTACGCATTGACAAGCCTATGGATATTGCGGGTTTTCTGCGTCGATTACCTAAATGTGAAGTGGTGGCGACCACCGGAGGAAAAGCTGCCGAGGAATTGGCAGCAATGTTTCATGTTGAAGTCCCAGTGGTTGGTGGATGTGTGAAATTTGACTTTGAAGGACGTTCCATCCGTTTTTGGCGTATGCCAAGCACTTCGCGTGCTTATCCGTTGCCATTGCAGAAGAAAACCGAATCTTATTCTTTGTTGTTTCAAGATGCGGGTTTGCTGTGAGTCTATTTGTTTATCTTTCAATTAAATGGATATACAATGCTCAATTTTGCTGTAGATTTGCCTTTCATCCAACAGTAGCGTGTAATATGTTTGTGTTTTCTATTGTTCTATCATAAAAAGTCGCATATTTGCAAAAAAACCTATCTAATAATATTCAATATGAAAAAGACTTTAATTTTGTTAGTTGCAGTCCTTTCATTAGACGCATGCTCTTCAGCTTCTGCTATTGGTATTAGCAAATCTTCATTGACCAACAAAGTGGA
>JAGHUM010000116.1 GCA_018064855.1 Candidatus Physcocola equi | reverse complement strand
AAACTCCGCGCCTCTGCGCCTCTGCGTTTATATCTTGTTGCAGATTGTAAGCATTTTTGATGTCGGTGCATGGTTATATGTACTTTTTGAAGTGAACTCATATTTATAATTAATATTCAAATAGAAACGGAAAAATGGAACAATCGTTGTGTCGGGCAATTAAAGATTTTTAAGAATTGATGTTTGTTACGGTTTGTTAAAATATGGGGTATTTTGAGGGTCAAATGTTAAAAACAAAGCGTCCATGCCGCTGACTGACGCTCAAAAGGACCGAATGAGTCGCAGATATGGGCGTTTACTGGTGGTGAAAAGGACGTTTTAACACTGTCAAAAGGGCGCTTTGATGCTCACTTTTCGACAATTTCAGTGTGTTTTAGGGTGCTTTCGCCGTGCCCGTTTTTGCCATGTGCCTGATTGTCAGGCATATACTAAAATTCAAAAATTAGCGCATATTTGCCAGAAAAAAATCCGTCCTGATTTTTAAGCCCAGCATTTTCCGGAAATTGTTCCAAAACAAACGATGTAAAGATGTGTCCACTACAAAAAGTCAACGTGCTTTCAATTTATAACGCAAAGACGCAGAGACGCTGAGTTTTTTTTCAAGGTTCATAGAGAATAAAATCTCTGTGTCTCTGCGTCTCTGCGTTTCAATTTAAGAGCAGTTTGACTTTTTGTGGTGGGGTCAAAAACATATCAGTTGGCTGTGTAATGGTGGCTGTTTTGCCAATTATCATTAAATAAGGTGTTAAATGTGTGGGGTTATTTTCTCAATCGAAAGAAAATGAGTATTTTTGCAACGCAGATGTTATGCGCTTCTGTATGTAACTGAGAATAAAACAGAAAAAAAAAATAACTATATGAAAGCAAAACGATTTATCTTAATGATGCTCGTCGCACTCATGAGTGCGACTGGAGCGTGGGCAACCTTAAAGGACGTGGATTACGCTATCGTGAGTTCCTCCCCTGTTGTGGAAGGATATGATGTTAATAATCTTAAAGATGAATGGATTGAAGTTGGTTTCGAATTACAAGACCGAGGCACTAAAGGCACAGTGGTTTTAGATGCCAAGAAATCCATCTGTTTAGCATCCTTTACACTGTCAACTTCCAGTCTCTGTGTGCTTTTGCCAGCATCAGTTTCGGTTGAGGGTAGTAATGATCAATCTTCATGGAAGATTCTGAAGTCGGATTACTACGACGTTGAAGCGGGAACTCAAAAAATATTTGGCATCGATAGTAAGACATCATACCGATATTACCGTTTTCAATTTACCGGCTTAGGATATGTGTATCTGCTGCAGTTACGAATTTTCTATTATGCTATGGATGGAAAAGGTACGGCTGCGGATCCGTATAAACTGGATGACTACCAGTCGTGGCAGATGTTTTATGAGAAGTGTGCCGCCAACCCTGCAGTATGTGGTAAGCTGACGAAAGACTTGGATTTGAATGGCAGGACATGGAATCCGGCATTGGATTTCCAATACACGGGTACACTGGATGGTGATAATCATGTCATCAAGAACCTGTCTTCTTCCGTTGGTATCTTTAAGAATACGGGAGCAGCCACCATCAGGAACCTGACCATCGAGAACGCATCGCTTACTCCAACTGATGAAAACAGCGGTGTGCTTGCAGCACAAGCCAATGGCACAACCTTTGAGAATTGTGTTGTTAAAGGCTCGATATCTTCAAACGGAACTAATGCAGGCGGTCTTGTCGGAAACGCTATAGGATGTACGTTTGCAAAGTGTTATTCTGTTGGCAACTACTCATTTAGCGGAACAAATGCCGGTGCACTGGTAGGTACTGCTGATGGCAGCACCACGTTTAATCAATGTTTTGCCGCTACCAATCTGGACAACGATGGCGATGCCCATCTGCCAGTGTGTGGTGGAGGAAATGCTACATTCAACAATACCTATTACTATGGCGCAGGCTCTGCAACGGCTGTTGCTAAGGAAGATGTAGGCAATGGACGCTTGGCATATCTGCTTAACAATGGCAACATCACAGGACCATATTTCCAGCGCATAGGCACAGACGCTTATCCTCACTTCACGAATACGGGGCAGAACTATGTCTATCTTGCTATTGATGATGCCAGCTACACTAACGTGTGCCCTCATAGAGACCACACGGTTTATCCATTCACAACCCCAAGTTGTCTTGGAACATATGGTAATACAGAATATGCAAAATGCGATAACAGTGTATGCGCAAAGTATTTCCCTACATCGGATAGAAGCGCTGTTACG
>JAGHUM010000087.1 GCA_018064855.1 Candidatus Physcocola equi | reverse complement strand
AAGTTAAGCCCGCCATCGCCGATGGTACTGCGCACTGTGGTAGAGTAGGCAGCTGCCTTTTTCAAGTCTCCCGATTCTGTAAAGAGTCGGGAGATTTTTTTTGTTTAGGGATGCTTGCTCCTCAATGGAATTCCTTTTTAGAAATCTCCAGAAACAATAAAAGGCTGCCTAACATGTGTTAAGCAAGCCTTTCGTTTGATGTTTATTGCCTCTTATGCAAGAAGAGTTTTTACTTTTTCTGAGATGGCTTTACCATCAGCCTTACCTGCAAGCTGCTTGGAAGCAATTCCCATTACTTTACCCATTTCCTTGACTGATGTTACGCCTGTTTCTGCGATGATAGTTTTTATGGCTTCAGTAAGTTCTTCGTCGCTCATTGGCTTTGGCAAATAACTTTCTATGACCGCCGCTTCTGCAAGTTCAGTCTCTGCCAATTCCGGACGATTGTTCTGCTGGTAGATTTCTGCTGTTTCCTTGCGTTGTTTTGCCATTTTCTGCAAGATTTTCATACCAGTGTCGTCGCTCATTTCGCCATCTGAACCTTTGGCAGTCTTGGCTTCAATGAATTCTTTTTTGATGCCGCGAAGTGCTTGCAATTTGATTTGATCGCGGTCTTTCATGGCTTGCATGATATCTTTGCTGACTTGATCGAAAAGTGTCATAATTATTTTATTATTTTGTTTTTTTAATCGACGTTATTGTTGAGAAATCCGTTGAATCGAATCGGATTCTCTTCGTTACTTACGATAATGGAAGATTCAGTTCTGTTTCTTGCTAATTGATTCATTTCAATGCTTCTCACATTACTATTAGTGTCAAATCCTAGTAAAATAGCATCAATGTCTGAATCTGTTACTGGTTTGTTTATGTCAATACTAGTGTCTTGTTTTCTAACTGTCTGTATTATTTCCACAGAAGTTGGCCCATCATCATCTTTTTTTATAGGATTCTCTTCAGTTCTTGAATCAGGGATTGTTTTTATTTGTTGCTGAATTGGAGATGTCGTTATTATGTTCTTTTTCTCTTCTTCTTTATAAATCTCTTTGAAATTTTCTATTGTCAAATCTTCGACACCTGCAATGACAACTGTTACTTTCAGATTTTCTCCCAGATCCTCATCAATGGTAGTGCCCCAAATCTGTTGCTCCCATTGAGTTCCGACTCTTGCCTCCAATACTAGATTGATGTCGTTGATCTCTTCCAGCGTAATTTCGTGGTCAGGATGGAAGGCATAGTTGACAATAGCCTGTTTTGCGCCTTTGATACAGTTGTTTACCAATAATGGTGAGGTGAGAGCCTCGTGTATGGCGTCAATGGCTCTGTTTTCGCCTGTTCCAATACCTACACCCATCATGATGTTTCTGCTGTCTTTCAAAATCGTGCGCATGTCTTCCATGTCGGTTCTGATTCCAGAAGATTCCGTTACTGCGCCAGATATGCCTCTGATGGCGTCTGCAATGGTGTCATCTGCCATGTGGAATGCCTGTGAGAATGGCAGATCTTTATGGATTTTCCTGATCTGTTCGTTTGCGATGATCAGAACACAATCCACATTTTTGCGCAATTCTTCCAAACCTCCGAATGCTTTTTCCAATGGTTTGTTCCCTTCAAACTTAAAAGGAAGTGTCACAACTCCAACGGTCAGAATGCCCATATCCCGCGCTATGCGTGCCACTACAGGTGAAGCACCGGTTCCTGTGCCTTTACCCATTCCTGCAGTGATGAAAATCATTTCCGCACCTTCTAATGCTTCTTTGATATCTTCCTCATGACTTTCTGCGTATGTTTTTGCAACTTCCGGATTTGTTCCAGAACCGAGACCTTTATTGCTGATTGGAATACGTTTGGGCACATCAATTCCATTGAGCGCCTTTATGTCTGTATTTATGGCGATGCAACTTACGCTGCGGATTCCTTTTTTATAGATATAGTTCACCGCGTTGCCTCCTCCGCCACCAACACCAACAATTCGGATAATCTCTCCGATGCTGGTGCCATCATTTATTTCATATGTGGCCCATGGTTGTTCATTCATAGCATTTTTAGTTTAAATGGAAAACTTATTACTGTCGTCTGATATTTTTCGAATCTCTGAATCCAGGTAATTATCATCAATATCATCGTCAAGTGAAATCTTTATCTTTGCGGGTTCTGCCTGTGTGTTATTAAATAACTGCTGCGTGAACTCACTTCCTTGAGTCTGCTGAACTGGTTGCTGATATCCTGGTTGTGTTGCCTGTTGCGGACTGACTGGTTGTTGGTTTGTTTGAGGCTGGCTGAAATTGAAACCGTTTGCTCCATTGAATGAATTTGCTGTCTGCACAGGTTGTTGTGGTATTTGTGCTTGAACCGGATTGCTTTGGTTGCTGCCAGTTGGCTGTTCATTCCCCGATTGTGTCCCTAATTGAGAGTATAGTCCAGACTGATCTACGTTCTGAAATACGTATGGCTTATACCCCTCTTGATTGGTTTTGGTGTTGCTTGGATTCAATACATCTTTGCCATAAACGTTTTTCGCCAAGTTGTTCAGCGCTTCTTCCGACAAATCTTCGTTTTTATTTTCGGCTGGTGTTTTTTCTGTCTCTTTGTCTCCAAACAAACCTTCTACAAATTTGCTGTCTGTTTGTGGCTTCTTGATGACCGGTTTGCTCATTGGTTTGTCCGAAGCGATTTCTTCATCGGTGAGATTAAGGCCAGTCACCACTATGGTGATTTGAAGCATGTCTCCCAATGATTCCGACATTGTTGTGCCCCAAATCATTTGAGCACCTGGTTTCAACTGACTCTTCAGGTAATCGGTGATGATGGTCACTTCATCCATCGTGACTTCATAATCTCCTATGCCACTTGAAATGTTTATCAATACGTTTTCAGAAGAACTGATGTCGCTGTTGATGAGCAAAGGTGAAGAGAGCGCTTGCTTGATGGCTTCTTCCGCTCTGTTTTCTCCGTTTGTCATGGCGCAGCCCATGATGGCGTCGCCACTGTCTTTGAGCACAGTGCGCACGTCTTCCATATCGACGTTGATATATCCAGGGACAGTGATCAGTTCGGCAATACCTTTGGCGGCTGTGGCAAGAACATTATCGGCTTTATGGAATGCTTGAGAAAGCGACATTTTCCCGTAAAGCTCTTTGATGCGTTCGTTGGTGATGATGATCATGGCATCCACGCTCTTTCTCATCTTGTCCAGACCGATAAGGGCTTGCTTTAATCGTTTCTGGCCTTCGAAGACGAATGGAATGGTGACGATACCGATGGTGAGAATGTCTTTGTCTTTTGCTGCCTTTGCAATGACAGGCGCTGCACCTGTGCCCGTACCACCACCCATTCCGGCTGTTACGAACACCATTTCGGTACCTTCCAGTTCCTTTTCTATTTCAGACATGGCTTCTATTGCGGCCTGGCAACCCACTTCAGGTTTGCTGCCGGCTCCAAGGCCTTTTTCTCCCATTCTAATCTTTGACTCAATAGGCGACATGTCTAAGGCTTTGCTGTCTGTGTTGCATACAACGAAATCTACCTCGTAGATTCCATTTTCATACATATAGTTAGCAGCATTGCCACCGCCACCACCTACACCAATTACTTTGATGATATTGCTCATAATGTTCTTTTTATTGTATATAGAAAGGAGATTCCTAATTATCTTGGGTCTTCCAACAGACCAGTCTTTACAAAACCCCAGAGCTTGCCTGGCAGACTTTCTGTTTGTTTTTTCTCTTCTGGAGGTAAAGCGAGTTGCTTGCATGAAAAGCAACTTTCCGTTGCTATGCTTACAGCTCCAATCACGTTGGCATAGCTATATTGGATGTCTTTGTATTCTAATGTGAGATTGACAAAACGCTCTTTTTCTTCCTTGGTCATCTCAGATGTTGGTTTCTTCAACGAATCTGGAATTTCTGGCAAATCCAACATTTTTTTGTATTTGTCGCAGAGGTTGATTCTTGAAGCATGAAGGCCTAATTCGAACGAGAGTTTTTCAGAAAGGCCTCTTAACTGACATCCTTTGCCGACTAAGCTGACTGTCTCAAGATTGGAACCAACTCTCAATCCCGATTTTTCAATGCAGGCTTCCACATATTGAATGATGGTGTCTATTACCTTTGCTGAAATATCCGCTATTGTTTTTTTCGATATTTCCTTTTTGCTTTCTGTCAATGAAATAGTCACGTCTGAAGCGTTGTCCGACAAGAAACAGTTTGCATATCTTATCTTGAGTGTTTCTGCTTCTTGTGGAATGATGTTTCTGTTTTCAAGCACCTGATTAATGGCGTTGCTTGCATAGCCTGGAAGAACATAGCAGAAACGCATCGCGTTTTTGTAATAAATGATGATGGAAGTGCTTTCTGCACCAAAGTCAATGATGACGTTGCCGAGCCCCTTCCCATCGCCTAAGTATGCTTCCGCGGTTGCAATCGGAGCCAAGATCCATCCTGCGAGTTCCACATGGGCAGCTTCCATTACCTTGTTTAGTGCGTCAAGGCAGGTTTCGTCGCCCACTACAATGGCGTATGTGGCTTCAACGACATCGCACTGGCATCCGATAGGGGTGTCGCATTCATCGTCGTCAACCATATATTTGATTGGAATGAGGTTCAACACCTTTTTATTGGTCTTGTTGACGCTTGAGATACACTCGCTCTCTATTTCTTTGATGTTTGATTCGGATATGATTCCACCGTTGAGACGACGACTGGTGGTATATTGATGGGTAGTGATGCCTCTGCCACTGAGTGTGACATATACTTTTTTGAATTCAACCTTGATTTTCTCATGATCAAATTGTTTCCCTTCATTGTATTTTGTACCGATGACAAAAGCCAGGTGTTTCAGAATGGTTCTTAGTCCCTGGGCTGTGTCTGTGATGTTTTTGATTTGTGCTCGACGAACATTACCTTCCTTCCAACCAGGTTGTGTTGTTTTAAGCTTTTCTTTGGCAATAATTCTTTGGCTGATTATCCCCTCTGGACTTTTGGTTCTTTCCACAGCAATGGCACGTATTTCAGTAGTACCGAATTCCACTACTGCTACAATGTTCATTGGCTTTTCCTCTATTATCTGTACTGCATTTTTGCTTGCCATCTTATTGTCGTCTTATAATAGGTTATTCTTCTTTTTATTTTCTTTTAGTACATACAATCTGATTGTTGTATTTCAGACTGATTTTGCTGTATGTCTCCCATCCTTGATGGGGTAGTGCTTTGGTGTAGAGTTTGTTTAAGTGGCCCAATTTGACTTTGGTCACATTGTCATCCTCTAGTTTGCCAAATTCCACGATGTGATTACCCACTCTGGGGGTAAGTATCGCTTCTTTTCTGTTGTTGATGAAGACCTGCTCGATTTGCGCGTTCCAGAATTTGTCTTCTCTGATGAGCATGGCAAAATCATACAGTTCGCCCGTGGCGAGATTTTCATCAATATTGCCGGAAGCCACCAACACATGGACTGGGTCCAGGGTTTTAGGCATCGGCAGTTTTTTACCGTTGGAATCGACATAGTAACTTTCGTTGCCAGTCAAAACTCTCAATACCGGTTGCCTTTGTTTTATGTTGATGCACAAATCGCTGTTGGCGGATTTGAAGCATTTTATTTCTTCCACGGCCGAAAGGTGCTTTTTTAGCTTTCGCTCTATCACTGTCGTGTTGATGGCTTTGAGGTTGTTACCTGTGAAGTCTTCTTCGAACAATGATCTCATCGCATCTTTCACATCGCTTTCCCTGATAAATTGTATATCCGTTGAGTCTTCGATGGTTACCTTGATGCTTTTGCAGATGCTTGTGCTCCATTCATGGTTGGCGTGGCACCAGGCAAACATCGCGTAGGCCGCCAGAATGATGGAAAATACAAGAACTGCGATGCGGTGTATTTTTTTCTTTTTGGTTTCCTCCATTTTGTCTCAGACTTATCCGTTTGCCAAAGCTTCTTTGATCTGAGGAATGAGCAAATCTACATCTCCGGCTCCCAGTGTGGCGATGACTTCCTGTTTGTCTCGGCTGTTTGCTATGTAGTTGATAAGCTCTTTTTTGTCCATTACTTTCACATCGGGGGCTTTCACTTTGCTTGCCAACCATTCGCTTGTTACTCCTTCTATCGGTAATTCGCGAGCTGGGTATATAGGGAGGAGTATAACCTCGTCGAGAAGGGAAAGACTTTGTGCGAAAAGGTCTGCCAAGTCTCTTGTCCTGCTGAAAAGGTGGGGCATGAAGATGCCTGTGATTCTCTTGTTTGGATAAATGGCACGTATCGATTCTATGCTGGCTTTGAGTTCCATAGGGTGGTGCGCATAGTCGTCGATGATGGTGTGTGTGCCATCGTTGAGGTGAAATTCAAAGCGACGTTTTACTCCAGCATAACTGGCCATTGCCTCTCTTATTTCTGTGTAGCTTGCTCCGTTTAGCAGTGCCATGGCCATGGCGGCTATGCCGTTTTCTATGTTGATGTAAACCGGTACGCCCAATTTGACATCAGCAATAATACCTGTTGGATGTACAAAGTCGAATACGATATTTCCATTGCCCATACGGATGTTTTCCGCATGGAAATCTCCTTCTTTCACCGAGTAACTCAGCATGCGGATGCCGGCTTTTGGCTTGATCGAGAGTTGAAGCCCTTTTTTCACCAGCAAAGTTCCACCAGGACGAACTAGTGCGGAAAAGTCTTCAAATGCTTTGCGGTAGGCTTCTTCGTTTTTATAGATGTCCAAGTGGTCAGGGTCGGCCGAGGTGATCACAGCCATTTGAGGGCTGAGAGTGAGGAACGAGTGGTCAAACTCATCGGCTTCGATGACGACAAGGTCGTTCTTTTTGCTTATGAGGATGTTTTTGTCGAAATTCTTTGATATGCCGCCAAGGAATGCGTTGCATCCCACCATGCTTTGGTTGAGGATATGGGCTGTCATGGTGCATGTGGTGGTTTTTCCATGTGTGCCCGCAATGCAGATGCTGCGTTGCGCGCGCGTGATTTCGCCCAGCACTTGTGCTCGCTTCATTACGGTGAATCCGTTTTTCTTGAAGAAAACGAATTCGGTCATGTCTTCGGGAATGGCAGGGGTGTAAACGACCAATGTGTAGTTGGGGTTGCGGAAGTCGCCAGCGATGAAGTCCGGATTGTCGTCAGTATGGATTTGGATCCCTTCCTGCTGAAGTTCCATTACCAATTCGCTTTCGTTTTTGTCGTACCCTGCTACATAATAGCCGTTGGCATTGAAGTATCGTGCCAGTGCACTCATTCCAATGCCTCCTATTCCCAGAAAATAGACGTTTTTAATTTTGTCGAGCATGTTGGTCATTCTTCGGTCGGATTTTTGTTCAGTCGATTTCTTTCAAAATAATGTCGGCAATGCGGGCCGCTGAATCTTTTTCTTCCAGCTTGGCGATGTTCTCTGCCAGATTTGAAAGTTTGTTGTCGTCGTTGATGGTGCTGATGGCACAGTCGATGAGTTGGCTGTTTGCATCGGCGTCTTTAACTAAGATTGCCGCGTTTTTAGTGGATAGCGCCAGTGCGTTCTTGGTCTGATGGTCTTCAGCAACATTGGGTGAAGGCACCAAGATGCATGGTTTGTGGAGAAGACAAAGTTCAGAAATCGAACTGGCTCCCGCACGGGAAATGACCAGGTCGGCTACTGCGTAGGCCTGATCCATGTTTTTGACGAAAGCTGTGCAGTTCATCAGCGGATTGTTAGCTTTGTCTGCTTCTGCTTTTGCGCTTTCAAAATAATATTTGCCGGTTTGCCAGATGACTTGGATGCCAGCGTTCTTCAGTTTCTCCAGCCCGCCTATCACGCTTTCGTTGACGGTGCGGGCGCCAAGGCTGCCTCCGATGATGAGAAGGGTTTTCTTGGCTGGGTCGAGTCCGAACGCTTCAAGAGCTTTCGCGTCGCGGTATGGCACGTCGGCAAGGTTTTGACGCACTGGGTTGCCGGTAAGGATTATTCTGTCTTTGGGGAAGAAACGTTCCATGCCTTCATAGGCCACGCAGATTTTGCGAGCCTTCTTCGCGAGCATTTTGTTTGCTTTACCTGCAAACGAGTTCTGCTCTTGAAGGAAAGTTGGAATGCCGAGGCTGCTTGCTGCATCCAGTGTTGGAGCACTTGCATATCCGCCCACACCGATGACAGCGTCGGGAGCAAAATCTTTCACGATTTTTTTCGCAGTTCGTTTGCTGCTGAAAAATTTCCAGGCAAATGTGATCCATTGCAGCGGATTCTTTCTGTTTAGACCCACAACAGGCAAACCTACGATTTTGTAGCCTGCCTGCGGAACTTTCTCCATTTCCATTCGTCCTTCAGCACCCACAAACAGAATTTCTGCATCTGGTTCTTTTGCTTTGAGGGCGTTGGCGATGGATACGGCTGGAAAGATGTGACCTCCTGTGCCTCCTCCGCTTATGATGAATTTATGTGTCTTTTTCTCCATAAAACTGTTGTCTTTTTAAAGAATCTACTTAAAATTACAAATATAAGAAAAAAGCAGCAATGTTGTTGTTTTTATTGTTGCTCTTCTCTGTCTTGATTTGCCACTTGCTTCTCTTTGATGTGTGCGTCGTAGTGCGACACATTTAAAATCAAACCAATCACTAAACAATAAATGGCCATGGATGTGCCACCTCGGCTGATGAGAGGCAGTGGTTGTCCGGTGACAGGACCGATGCCCAATGACACACTCATGTTGATCAGCGCCTGCATTGCCATCATTATACCCAATCCCGCTATCATCGTTGCGCAGAATTTTGTTTCGCAGGCGGTAATGATTTTCCCGATTCGTATCAGCAGAATGATATAGGCCATATTGATGATGAATGGCAAAATCAGTCCGCCTTCTTCCACTGTTGTGGCATAGATGAAGTCGTCATATGCATGTGGAAGTTTTGATCTGAACTTGCTGTTGCCAATGCCTGTGCCGTGCCACGAACTTTGTGCGATAGCGATTTTACCGACCGTTTGTTGGTATTTCTTCTGATCTTTCAGCTCCCTGGTCACGATCTGATCGTCGGTGAACGTCTCAGTATCGACAGGCTCCAAAAAGCGCATCATTCGGTTGTGAACTGTTTCCAGACGGTTCATGCCGAACATGCCTCTCATGTGGTCTTTGTAGAAATCGGTTCCAGCAAAGAGGATGAGGAAAAATCCAAACAGACTTAAAGGCACCAGTGTACAAACAAACCACTTTATCTTCATTCCTGCGATGAGGCAAGTGATGCAGCAGGTGAATAACAGTAATATGGCTGTTGATACGTTTTCCATGAAGATCACAAGAAAGGAAGGCAGTATGAAAGCGCTGGCGAATGCGAATTTCTTGAAATTATTTGTAAATCTACAGCCTTCTTCGGGCGTGTTGTCATTGTCTTCTTTCTTGTAAAACTGGCTTATGGATGCCATGACAAGAATTGTGGTGATTTTTAGCAATTCAGAAGGCTGAATGCCAAAAATCCATCGGGAGGCTCCATTTTCCGCCGTGCCTTTCAGCTTGGCTGCCATCACCAGTAAAAAGGCAATTCCCCAGGCAAGATAAGACAATCTCCATGCGCGTCTGATGTCCACCAGCGTGATAAAAAATGCTCCGAACACGCCTATGGCACAATACTGCACATGTTGCATAATCACGTTTATCCAGTTGCCGTGGTATCTTGCTCCGTGCACAATCTGAAAAGTGGAACTGAATACTTCCAGAATTGAGATTGACACCAAAACAGCAAGTATGATCCATGTGATGCTGTCTCCGCGAAATATGGTTTGATTGTTCTTTGCCATCAATTTATGCCCCTGCTTTATTTTATTAGAGAGCTCTCACTTGTTCCTTGAACTGTCTGCCTCGGTCTTCGTAGCTGGAGAAGAGGTCGAAGCTGGCGCAGCATGGTGAAAGCAATACGGTGTCTCCTTTTTCTGCGAGTCTGTAAGATTCTTTTACGGCTTCTTCCATGGAACGGGCGTCAACTGTTGGTTTGCCCATGCCGTCGAAGAAAGTGTGAAGCTTGTTGTTATCTACGCCAAGGAATACCAATGCACGCACTTTCCCGGCCACTAAGTCGCGGATTTCTTCATAATCGTTGCCTTTGTCTTTACCACCGAGAATGAGAACGACAGGAGTGGTCATTGACTGAAGTGCATACCAACATGAATTAACGTTTGTCGCTTTCGAGTCGTTGATGAAATGGACGTTTCTGACATAGGCAACCGATTCCAAACGGTGCTCTACACCTTGGAACCCGCTGAGCGCTTCGCGGATCTTTGCCTTTGAGATGCCAGATGCTGTGGAGGCGATGCTGGCAGCCATAGAGTTGTAGGTGTTGTGCGGACCTTTGATGCCGATTTTGTTGAGTTCCATTTCCATTTTATCGTTGTTCATGTTGATTGTGAATATTTCGTTTTCTACGTATGCTGATAAGTTTTCTTTTTTCTCTAAATTGAACGGACACATCTTCGCTTTGATGTTTCGTTTGCCTATTTCTTTCTGCACGATTGGGTCTCCCTCCCAGTAGATGAAATAGTCGTTTTCTGTCATGTTTTGCACTATGCGCATCTTCGAGTCGATGTAGTTCTGAAAGCAATGATCGTATCGGTCGAGGTGGTCGGGGGTGATGTTGGTGAGAATGGCGATGTCTGCCTTGAAGTCATACATACCATCCAGCTGGAAGCTGCTTAGCTCTATCACATAATATTTGTGCGGATCGATGGCCACTTGTCTTGCCAAGCTGAAACCCACATTGCCTGCCAGACTGGCATCCAGACCCGCATGTGTGAAGATGTGGTGGATGAGGGTGGTGGTAGTGGTTTTGCCATTGCTGCCGGTGATGCATATTTTTATGGAGTCTCCGGTGTAGCGTCCCGCAAATTCAATTTCTGAAATGATAGGTGTTCCTTGCGCGCGAAGTTTCACAATGAGCGGAGCGGTCTCTGGTATGCCCGGACTCTTTATGATTTCATCGGCGTTGAGAATGAGTGATTCTGTATGTTGTTTTTCTTCGAAAGCGATGCCATACTGGTTAAGCTCTGCTTTGTATTTGTCTTTTATTGCCGACATATCCGAAACGAATACGTCAAATCCTTTTTTCTGAGCCAGGATGGCTGATCCAACGCCGCTTTCGCCTGCGCCTAACACAACTATTCTTTTCATTTGTGCTGTTTTTTATTGCCTTTTATCTGATTTTTAATGTGATGATGGTCAATGCTGCCAACAATATCGATACAATCCAAAAACGGACTGTGATTTTGCTTTCGTGGTATGCACGTTTGCTTTTCCCGAAGATGTAGGTGCATTCTGGGTCGAGCTGACTCAATTGCGTGCGATAGTGATCATGGATAGGAGTGCGTTTCCAGATGCGCTGTTTCACACCTTTCTTTTTACCCATCTTGTAGTAGAACACCTGAAGGGTGACACTCAGATTTTCAAATACCCATACTCCGCATAGGATTGGAATCAACAGTTCTTTGTGTATGCAAATGGCAGTCACTGCAATGATACCTCCAATGGTAAGGCTGCCGGTGTCGCCCATGAAGATTTGTGCAGGATAGGCGTTGTACCAGAGGAAACCGATGAGTGCTCCCACGAAGGCGCAGATGAATACTACCATTTCCTGACTGCCTGGAATATACATGATGTTGAGGTAGTTCGCAAATTCCAGGTGGCTCGACACATAGGCCAGAATGCCTAACGTCACGCCCATGATGGCCGAGTTGCCTGCCGCCATTCCGTCCATACCGTCGTTCAGATTGGCTCCGTTTGAAACTGCTGTCACAACGAAAATTGTGACAAACACGAACAGAATCCAACCTGCGTAGTATTTGTATTCCCCTAAGAATCCGACTATTTCTGCATAGCTCAGGTTGTTGTTTTTGAGGAATGGAATGGTTGTTTTGGTTGACTTGATTTCCGGACTTTTTTTGTATGTCACTAATGCCGTCTCTGGGTTCTTTTCTATCGTGACACTCTCGCTGATCTTTGCTTGAGGGCTGAAGTAGAGGGTGAGACCGATCATCAAACCTAAACCAACCTGACCGATGATTTTGAACTTCCCGTGCAATCCTTCTTTATCCTTTTTCATGATCTTGATGTAGTCGTCGGCAAATCCGAGGGCGCCTAACCACAATGTGGTGACAATCATTAAAAGCATATATACGTTGCTGAGGTTCCCTAGCAGAAGCACTGGCACCAGCACTGCCACAATGATGATGATGCCGCCCATGGAAGGAACGCCGATTTTGTTCACACCAAACGGATCGATGCTTGGGTCGCGCTGGGTCTCTTCAATCTTGATGCGCTTGAGCAATTTGATAAAGTATTCACCGAAAATGGTGGAAATTAAGAGCGCCAATATGATGGCCAGCAATGAACGGAATGAGGTGTAGCCGAACATTCGGGCGCCAGGAATACCTAATTGCTCAAGGTATGGATAAAGATGATAGAGCATGGTGAGTTTTTACTTTTTCTGTGTTATGTTTTTTTTACTTACTTTCCATTTGTTGGAAGATTTCTGCCAAGACCTCTTTGTCGTTGAAGTGGTGTTTTACTCCTTCTATCTCTTGGTAGTTTTCGTGACCTTTCCCCGCAACCAAGATGGCGTCGCCAGGCTGTGCCATTTTGCAGGCGGCTTTGATGGCTTGTTTCCTGTCAACAATGGCAAGCACGTTGTCTTGTTCGTCTTCGGTCAGTCCGGCAAGCATGTCGTTGATGATGTCTTGTGGATTTTCGAAGCGTGGATTGTCGCTGGTGATGATGACCATGTGGCTGTGTTTTACGGCTTCCTGCGCCATCAGCGGACGTTTGCCTTTGTCGCGGTTGCCTCCAGCTCCGCATACGGTGATGATGTGACCGTTTTTGCGGCTTTGAAGCACTTCTTGCATGGTTGTGAGCACGTTGGTGAGTGCGTCAGGGGTGTGCGCGTAATCTACGATGGCGGAAAAACCTTTAGGGCTGCGAAGCACTTCAAATCTTCCGTTTACAGGTCTCAATCCACTGAGTTGCACCAGTGTTTCATATTCGTCTTTCCCGAGCATGACGGCCGCTCCGTAAACTGCCATGAGGTTCGATGCGTTGAATTTCCCGACGAATGCGAGATCGACAGTATGCTGGCCCACTTCGAGCGTCATACCCTCAAATGTGTTGTCTAATATCTTTGCTCGGAAGTCCGCACTCTGTCTGGCAGAATAGGTGCGTTTTGTCGCTTTTGTGTTTTGCACCATTACCAGCCCGTTTTTGTCATCTGCATTTGTGATGGCAAATGCTTTTGCAGGAAGATCATCGAAAAAGCGTTTCTTTGCCTTCAGGTAGTTCTCTACGGTCTTATGATAGTCCAGATGGTCGCGTGTGAGGTTGGTGAAGATGCCTCCGTCAAAATCCAAACCTGCTATTCTGCGTTGATCGACAGAGTGTGAACTTACTTCCATAAAGGCGTATTCACAGCCTGCATCCACCATTTTAGCCAACAGTCCGTTCAATTCCAGTGGGTCTGGGGTGGTGTGTGTGGCGGCAACACTTTCTCCGTCAATATAGTTGACGACGGTGGAGAGCAAGCCGCACTTGTGCCCGAATCTGCGGAAAAGATGATAGAGCAGGGTGGCGATGGTAGTCTTTCCGTTTGTGCCGGTCACGCCTACCAGCTTCATCTTCTGTGATGGGTTCCCATTCCAGTAACTTGCGATTTGCCCCAAGGCCTCGTTGCTGCTTTCCACTTGGATGTAAGCCACGTTTTCTGCCTTTTTTTCTGGCATCTTTTCGCACACGATGGCGGTCGCTCCCTTTGCGATGGCGCTGTCGATGTATGCGTGCCCGTCGTTGGTAGTGCCGCTGATGGCGATAAACATTGTCCCTTCCTCTACTTTGCGAGAGTCAAATTCAATGCTTTTCACCTCTTTGTTGGTGTCGCCTTCTGTTTTTACAGATGCGATCTGGCTGAGTATGTCGTTAAGCTTCTTGCTCATTTGTGTCTGCTTTTTTATTCTCTGTATTTGAGCGACAAAATCACTTTTTGTCCCTCTTTTATGTCTCTGCCTGGTTCAATCGATTGGTACACCACAGGCCCGTAACCATTGATTTGAACCGACATTTTTTGTTTCTCCAGCAGGTAGATGGCGTCTTTTGCAGCCATCCCTTTCAAGTTTGGCATTTTGCCTTCTCCGAAGTCAAAGGTGGTCAACGCCAACTTCTTGTTGTCTTCTTCGTTGCCCATCCTTACCCATTCTCTTGCATTATCGCCTATCCCGCTGTGCTTCGATTTCAGGTGTTTCAGCACGATGTGGGTGTCTTCCGTTTTGCCTTTACAGACTTTTGGCGCAGTCAGCAGTGTGCTGTCGGTGCATATCGTTGCGTCTTTGCTCGGGCTTTTTGCGTAGATGCGTTCGGCTATGTCTTTGAAAACTTGTCCGGTATTCTGACTGATGGCACCACCGTTTCGCACGTAGTCTTCAGGAAATCCCCAGACCATTACGATGCATGAGTATTTCGGGTCGTTGGCGGGAAAATAGCCGCAAAACGAGAGTTGCTGGTCTTTTCTGGCTTTGTCGTTTAGGCCATAACCGATCTGCGTGGTGCCAGTCTTTCCTGCTATTTCAACCGATTTTGAGTTGAAGTTTCTGCCGGTACCCTTCACCACCACGTTGCGGAGAATCGCTTGCACTTTTCTCAGTGTGTGGTCAGTGCATATCTTGTTTTTTGTGACTTTTGGGCTGAAAGTCCTCACCACATTCCCTTCATTGTCTTGATAAGCCTTTACCAGCATTGGAGACATCATTCTTCCGTTGTTGGCGATGGCGTTGTAAAAGTTTAGCGTGTAGAGTGGGGGAATCTGGGTGTTGTATCCGAAAGATGCCCACAGCATGTCGGCTTTCCATGATTTTGCGCTCATTTCCAGGAACTTCGGAGTGGATGTACCTGGGATGGGGAAGCTGATGTGTTCTTTCAACCGGAGGTCATACAGCCGCTCGTAAAAGTGCTCGGCGCTTTTCTTGCTGTCGCCATAGTATTTGTCCACCATTTTTGCGATGCCGATGTTGGACGAAACTTCCATGGCTCTGGCAAGTGATATGGGGCCAAATCCACCTTGCTTGTGGTCTGTCATTCTTCCGTATTCGTTCCAGATGCCGTTGCCGGTGTCAAACACTTCGCTGGTGTCCACTTTCCCCTCGTCCAGGGCTACCATCAGACTGGCTGTTTTGAAGGTGGAGCCTGGCTCTGTCATTCGGTTGACGGCATAATTCTCTCGCTCGACCAGTTCGCCGTTTTTTGTTCTTTGCAGGTTGCAGATGGCCTTGATGTGGCCTGTGGCGGCTTCCATCAGGATGGCGCAGCCGTTGTTGGGCGTCAGTCCGTTCCAGTTGTTCATCCATTTCTTCAGAGCGGTCTCTGTGATGTCTTGCATGTTGATGTCGATTGTCGTCACCACATTCATGCCGTCTTCTGCTTCTAATATTGGTTTGCCTTCGTGGTCTTTGTAGCCGCATTCGCCTTTCAGGATGCTGTCAAACTGCTTTTCAAGTCCGCAGGTTGCGTAGTCGGTGTTTGAATTGTAGATTCCGATCGTACGGAAGGCCAGATTGTTGTATGGCAGTTCGCGCACCTTTTTCTCTTCAAAAGAGAAGCCACTCACATTGGGCCCTTTCTTGATGAGTGGGGCTTTTTCAAGCCTCATCTTTTCCAGGTAGTTGATCTTTCTTTTGCTGATTCGCACGTGGCGGCTTGGCCGTTTCCCATCTTCTTTGTCGGCGTAAGCCATTCGGCGTATTCTCACCAGATTGGCTTTGGTGTCGGCTACCGGTTCGTGGAAAACGGAAGACAGATAATAGGCGATAGAGTCCACGTTCTGCTTGAAGACGGAGTCTTTCAATCCGTCAGCCATGCAGTCCCAATACAGTTGGTAATAAGGACTGGTAATGGCCATGAGGTTCCCGTTGCAATCATAGATACTGCCTCTCTTGGCTTCTATGGTCATGCTGTCTTTGTTTTTCCAGAAATTATATTCTGAATATCGGCTACTACACAACACCGACTTACAAGTGTAGCCATACATGAAAAGGAAAGCCAAAGTGAGCGTAACCATCACTAAGGAGTATCTTTTCATGATTGATAACTTCTCGTTTTTGGAGCTGTTAGAACCCATTTGTTTTTTTTCTTTGTTGTTGCGTTTTTTTATTTGATTTCAAACGGAGGCGTTGTTGCTTCCTCCAGTTCTATTCCGCGTTCTTTTATCAGTTTTGCGATGTTGGATTGGGAACTGATGCTCGACCATTCTTTGGAAGAGTTGATGTTGATGGCTCTCTCTTTGTCCACCAGAATGGTCAGCTCTTTTATCCGGCGGATGTGCCCGTCCACCCAATATCTGTTTCCCACATAGCAGAAGAGCAAGAAAGTGATGTAGGCGATGAATTTCCAGTTGTTCCTGAAGAAATTCGATTTCAAGAGTTTGCCGGACATCAGGTTGATAGCAGGGTTCTTCGCGGGGTCTTTAAAACCCTTGATTTCCCCCAGGCTGCTGAGCAGGGTGTCTTGGACCTTGCTTTTCAGTGCTTCTATTTTCTTGTTTTCTTTTTCGCTCATTTGCATTTGTTGTTAGTGGAATGGGATCCGCTTATTTGGAGGAATCTTTTGCTCCGACGAATTCCGCGATCCGTAGTTTCGCGCTGCGGCTTCTTGGGTTGGCTTCCACTTCCTCTTCGCTTGCCACAATCACTTTGTTGTTGACCAGGTTGAAAGGGGTGAGGCGGTTGCCGAAGAAGTCTTGCTCCATTTTTCCCTCGCAGTTGCCGGTCTTCATGAAGTTTTTCACCAATCGGTCTTCCAGAGAGTGGTAGGTGAGCACGACCAGACGTCCTCCTGGTTTCAGCACCTCGGTCGTCTGTTCCAGCATTCGCTTGAGCGCGTCCATCTCGTGGTTGACTTCAATGCGCAGGGCCTGAAACACTTTCGTCATTTCTTTTTTCTGTCGGTCTTGTGGCAGCAGCGGCTCCACCACGGCCAGCAGGTCGTTGGTGGTCAGAATGGCTTGCTTCTCCCTGTTTTTCACCAGCACGTTGGCAATTTTTCGCGCGTTCTTCAGCTCTCCGTAGAGAAAGAGAATGTCGGCCAGTTGGGCTTCCGTGTAGTTGTTCACCACGTCGGCTGCGCTTAGTCTGGCTTTGGTGTTCATGCGCATGTCCAGGTCGGCGTTGAAGCGGAATGAAAATCCGCGTGTCTCGTCGTCGAAGTGGTGGAACGAAACGCCCAAGTCGGCGAGAATGCCGTCTGCTCCGTTCAGTTCATGATAGTCGGCAAAGTTGGCCAGGTATTTGAAGTTGCTGCATACGAAAGTGAAGCGGTCGTCGTCGATGATGTTCCGTTGCGCGTCTGCGTCTTGGTCAAAAGAGACGAGTCTTCCGTTCTTGCCCAGTCTGCTCAAAATTTCACGCGAGTGGCCGCCACCGCCGAAAGTGACATCAATGTAAGTCCCGTTCGGCTGTATGTTGAGGCCCTCCATGCAGGGGATGAGCAGTGCGGGGATGTGGTATGCAGGTTCGTTCATGTGCTATATATAATAAGGTGTGACCCCTATGAAATTTAGAGTTTGGCTAAAAGGAGGATTAAGCGGACGGATTGCCCATTTTTTCTTGCAGGGCTTTTTCAAAGTCTTCGTCATCGAGCAACGAGTCGTCGTAAACGCTCTTGTTCCATACTTCAAAGTGGTCGCCAACACCGATGAAAAGAACGGTGTCTTCAATACCGAGCGTCTCACAATGTTTTTTCTGCAGCAAGATGCGGCCGCTTGAGTCCATATCCATTTGTTCCACTTTAGCGGTAAACTGACGGTAAAGCTTTTGGTCGTTTTTGTCCCAGAGGTTGAGTTTCGATCTGAATTCCTCGTCCATTTTCTCCCATACGGAGAGCGGGTAGAACTTGGCACAGCGCGAGATAGAATCAACCCGCATCACGAGGCTCGATTCGTCCTCTTTCTCGAGTTGTTTCCGATATGCGGCGGGGATGAACACCCTTCCTTTGTTATCGGCTTTTGCTTCTATTTCACCTAAAAAACGCATGCTTAATCAGTTGGAAACGTCGTTAGACTCGTTTCCGGATGTAAAATTACGGAAAAAAATCCTTTTTGCTCCACTTTGCCCCACATTTTATTTATCAACACCTTTTTCACCGGTTTTGAACATTGTTATCAACATTGTTGATAAGTTGGATTTTAATTGTAATTGTGTGATAATCAAACGTGGTGTTGATATGTTGTGCCCAATTTTTGAAAAGTGGAGTGAAGTGGGGCGGGCTGTGGGCTCTGTGGCTTGCTTGCGGAGTCGCGGATGTGCCTTTTGAGTGCTGATTTCAAGGAATTGGCGTCTTTTTAAGATATTGTTTAGATTATTGTTGGATATTTTATAAGTGGACTTTTCGGGATGTTTTGAAGCGAATCTGAAAGGAGCAATGGATGCCCATTGTGACTGAAGATTCACAAAAAGCAGACGAAAAAGACCTGTAAAAAGTCCAAAAGAAGCAGTTTGCATAAATTTAAACAGCTTTTAAGACTGCCAATAGGGGAAATCTGGGGGATAAAAAACAAAGGTTTGGAAGTGAATTCAAACCTTTTTGCGTAATTTTGTGAAATTCTTTAGAATATGAATTTGACAATAGACCAAGGTAACACCTCTGTGAAGGTGGCTTTGTTTGATAATGGCGAACTTGTTCATTTGGAACGTGTTGAGCGTCTTTCTTCAGATGTGCTCGATGGGGTTTGCGCAGCCTTCCCCACTATTAGTGGAGTGATTGTTTCTTCTGTGGGCGACCGCTCAAAGCTGGACTTGGATGCCTTGCGCTCGCGTTTCCCGTCGATGCTGATGCTCGATCATAGCACGCCCGTACCTGTGCAAAACTGCTATGGCACACCTCACACACTGGGTATGGACCGCTTGGCTTCATGCATCGGTGCGAACGCGCTTTCACCCAATGTGCCTTTGCTGGTGGTCGATATGGGCACCTGCATCACCATTGATTTTGTGACGCCAGACGGCCGTTTCTTGGGAGGAAACATCTCTCCCGGTATGCAGATGCGTTTCAAGGCGCTCCACCAATATACCTCAGCGCTTCCTCTGGTCGCGGCTCCCGATTCCGAACCTCTTATCGGCAGTTGCACCACCGACGCCATTGCTGCGGGTGTGGTGAATGCTATCACGTTTGAAATAGAAGGTTATGTGGCTCGTTTTAAGGAAAAATATCCAAATCTTTTGGTTTATTTGACCGGTGGAGACGCTTTTTACTTTGAAAAACGGTTAAAAAATTGCATATTTGCAAATCCTAATCTGTTGTTGATTGGATTAAATCGAATTTTGACATTTAATGAATAGGTTTTTTTCTATTATACTTGCCGCTTTTGTGGGTGCAAATGTGGCGCAGGCTCAAAACAACACCAGTTCGCCTTACACGCGTTACGGTTATGGTGAACTTGTGCAGCCAGGCTTCGGGTATTCCAACTCGAGGGGCGGGCTTTCGGTTGGCTTGCGAAACGAAAACCATATCAACTCCGGCAACCCTGCCTCGTTCACTGCAATCGATTCCATGACTTTCCGCTTCGAGTTCGGCGCTTCCATCAAGCGCTCGTCTTTCCAGGATAAGGAACGCGAGCAGACTTCATGGGACCAGAATCTGGAATACATGGCGATGCAGTTCCCCGTAGGCAGATATTTCGGCTTCAGTGCGGGCCTCCAGCCTTTCTCTTTCGTGGGCTATGAGTTCTCCAACAGACACGTGCAGCCTTCTTCCATCTCTTCCGACACGTTGGCCTACACCAATTCCTACATAGGACAGGGCAACCTCACCCAGTTGTATTTGGGATTGGGCGCCAATCCGTTCAGCAATCTGCATGTCGGCGTGAATGCTTATTTCAATTTTGGCTCAATCGAACATCTGAGCCAGGTCACTTTCGATAATGGCGCTTACCACAGTTCTTCGCAGACCAACTCTATGAAGGTGCACGACTGGGCGGTCGGTTTCGGCGCACAATATGTTTTCCCGCTTGCGGAAAACAGAAGTCTGGTTGTGGGTGCCACATTGGACTTGCCTTCCGTTCTTACCGCAAGTGCTGATAGAGAAGTGATTACGAATTATGTGGATACAACGAAAATAAATTTTGACGATTCTTTCGGTCTTCCGCTCGGTTTTGGTACGGGATTTGAATATGAATTAAGTGAAAGCCTGACGGTGGGAGCCGAATACCGATTCCAAAAATGGAGCGATGTCGAGTATTTCGGAAAGAAAGAGTTCAATGACAGACACCGTTTGGCGTGTGGTCTCGATTGGGTTCCAAGCTCGATGAGCAAAAACTTCTTCAAGAGGGTTTCTTATCGTGCTGGCTTGAATTACTCCAATTCCTATTTTAAGGTGAATGGAGACGATGTTAAGCATTATGGCGCTTCGTTCGGCCTGGGTCTTCCTCTCCGTCGAACTGCCAACCCTTCAATTCTCAACCTGGGTGTTGAATACGGAAGAGCGGGAGAGAAATCGGATGATTTGATTCTCGAACAGTATTTCAAGTTCACATTAAACCTCAGCATCAACGAACGATGGTTCGCTAAACGTAAATTCGAATAAAATTAAAAAATTACTGATATGAAACTCAAAATCTTTGGTGCCTCTATTATGATGGCCTTCGCTTGCGAGTCAACATTCGCAGTTACTACCGTGGCTCACCCAATGGGTGTCGGCAACGATAGTGTCAACACAATTCAGAACCTCAGCTTTCTCAATACTTACGTGAAGCAGGGTGGTAAGAGCAAGAACTATGCCGACGCAGTCGCTCCGTTTGAGGCTCTTTATCCTAAGTATCCTGCAGCCCACAAGTCCATCTATATCTACGGACCTCGTGTCATCGGCTGGCAGATCGCTCAGGAGCAGGATCCTGCCAAGAAGACTGCTCTCTTCAATAAGATGATGAAACTGTATGATGATCGTATCACTTATTTCTCAGACAAACCTGATTACTACATCATCGGTCGTAAAGCCATTGATTATATCAACTACTCTGAAATGACCAATGTCAAGAACACCGATCCTTTGAAGAAAAAGGCTTACGAAATGCTTAAGGATGCGATCAACAAGGGTGGTGAGGATAACGAACTCGCTATCTTCAGCAACTACTACTCTTTGGCTCGTGCTATTTACGACAAGGAGACCAACGCTGCCCGCCAGCAGTTTGTTGACGACTACCTCTTGCTCAGCGACAAACTTTCTGCCCGTGTGGCTCAGGGTGCTGCTAAAGACTCTACTTTCGACCAGCTCAAGGGTGCTATCGATATGGACTTCGGACGTAGCGGTGCTGCTGACTGCGCTATGCTCAACCAGCTTTACTCTGGCCAGATCGACGCTCACAAGTCAGACAAGGCATGGCTTCAGAAGGTCCTCAGCCTTTACGACATGGCAGACTGCGACAACTCTGCTGCTTACTTCAAGGCATCTGAGTACCTCTACAAAATCGAACCTACCTACACTGCTGCCAGCGGTTTGGCTGCAAACGCCTTCAACAAGGGTGACATCAATGGTGCAATCACTTATTTGAACGAGGCTTGCAAGCTTACTCCAAGTAAGTCTAACCAGTCTAACATCAAGTTGAAGATCGCTACTCTCTACAACAAGCGCAAGAATGCGCAGAGCGCACGCGACTATGCTCGTCAGGCTCTCGCGCTCAACCCTAACAACGGTAGCGCTTACATCCTTATCGGTCAGCTTTATGCGGCTTACAACCAGAGCATCAGTTCTGATCCTTTCGTTCAGACTACTGCATACTGGGCTGCTGTTGACAAGTTTGAAAAAGCGAAAGCTGTTGACCCTAACTGCGCTGCTATGGCCAACAAACTCATCGCTGCTTACAAAAACTATTTCCCTGCTAAAAAGGACTGTTTCATGCGCAACATCTCTGGCTCTTATCAGGTTCCAGGCTGGATCGGTGAAACAACTACAGTTAGATACAAATAATAATGGTTAGTTCTAATCATTCTCTCATGCATAAGGCAATCGCTCTCTGGGCGGTTGCTTTGTGCTTTTTGTGCTCTTTGTCCTCAGCCTGTTCTTCCGAGGCGCCTGCCGAATACGATTCCACAGCACCTGCGCGTCCTACCATGAGGGCGCTCGAAGTCTCGACTGTGGTCTCAGACTCTGGCGTGACCCGCTATCGCGCTACGACTCCGGAATGGCTGATCTTCAACAGCGTGAAAGAGCCTTATTGGGATTTCCCTTCAGGGGTACATCTCGAACAGTTTGATACCCAAATGAAGACGGAGGCCAACATCGACTGCGACAAGGCTTACTATAATGTCAACCTCAAACTCTGGCAACTCGATGGCAATGTGAAGGTGACCAACAGAAAAGGGGAACGCTTTGAAACGGACCAGCTTTTCTGGGACCAGTCCAATCAAAAGGTCTATTCCGAAAAGGAAATCCATATCCGCCGAGACAACTGCATCCTCAAGGGACTCGGATTTGAGGGCGACGAAACAATGTCAAAATATACGATTAAGAAACCAACGGGTATCATACCTGTGCACGAAGATTGATAGAAATGGGACATCTTTTGTTTTCCATCCTTTTTTTTGTGTTGCTCTTCACGCTGTTTTTTTGTGGAGAGTTGGCTTTCGCGTTTTCCAATAAGTTGCGTTTTGAACTGGGAGACGGAGGGAAAATTAACGGATGGCTGGTCTCTTTTTTCTATCGACACGCGGTGGATTTCATATCGTCTCTTTTTCTTGCGGCGCTGATCTGTTTTGCCGGAATTGTCTTTTTGGCGTTCAGGTTGTGTGCCTGTGCCGATTCTTTGGCGTGGGCGGTTTGCTGCGGCATTGGTGTCGTTGTGTTCTTCTTTTGCAGTCTCGGTTTGTCTTTGTGGGGGATGTCCCGCTTTAGTGCCACCTCCATTTTCATGGTTCTGGCCTACCCATTCTTTCTTGTCTATTGGCTGCTTATGCCGCTCACCAAAGGCCTGAAAGCCTTGCTGACATGCTTTGGCGCGGTGAGAATGAATCCGAATTGGGCTTTCAGCATCAACAGGATTCGTCTGCCGGAAGACTCGGCGGAAGCGAAAGATGAGGAAGAGGATTTCGGTGATGAGGTGAAGATGTTCCAAAACGCACTCGATTTCTCCACCGTGAAAATCAAAGATTCCATGGTGCCCCGCACGGAAATTATGGCTGTCGATATCAACACTTCGCTCGACGATCTCCGCAAATTGTTTGTCGAGTCTCATTTCTCTCGTATTCTGGTCTTCCGCGACACGATCGACAACGTACTCGGTTATGTCCATTCTGCCGATATGTTCGACAACCCGACCTCTGTGGAGCAGATGCTCAACCCGATTATCGTGGTGCCCGAAACGCTTACTGCCAACATCGTCTTGCGTCAGTTCTTAAAGCAGAAAAAGAGCATCGCGCTGGTGGTCGATGAGTTTGGCGGCACATCCGGTCTGCTCACCATCGAAGATGTGATGGAAGAGATATTTGGTGAGATTGAAGACGAACACGACAACGACGAAGACGATGAACTCGTCTGCAAAAAGATTGCCGACAATGAATACGTCATCTCTGCCCGCCTTGAGGTGGAGCAGGTGAACGACGAACTCGACCTCTCGTTGCCGATGTCGGAAGATTACCTCACCATCGGTGGCTTGTTGCTCTCGCGCAATGCGTTTTTGCCTGCTGTGGGAGACGTCGTTCCGGTGTCCGACAGATATTCGTTCAAGGTGGTGCGTCGCTCGCCATCCCGCATAGATGTGGTCCGCTTGTTCCTCAATGAACCGGCGAAAACACCGGCGGCTACCGCTTAATCATTAACAAGAAACAGTTTTTACACATGAAAATAGGCTTAGTTCAACAGGCAAATACTGCCGATCTGGAACAAAATATCCAAAACTTGATGAATGGTGTTCGCACTTGCGCAAAGCAGGGTGCCGAATTGGTCGTTTTGCAGGAGTTGCACAACGGACTTTACTTTTGTCAGGAGGAAGATCCCGCTCAGTTCGATTTAGCTGAACCTATTCCTGGCCCAAGCACCGAGCGTTTCGGCGCGTTGGCTAAGGAGTTGGGTGTCGTCATCGTGCTTTCTCTGTTCGAGCGCCGCGCTGCTGGCCTTTACCACAACACGGCTGTCGTGCTGGAGAAAGATGGTACTATTGCAGGCAAGTACCGCAAGATGCACATTCCAGATGACCCTGCCTATTACGAAAAGTTCTATTTCACCCCTGGCGACTTGGGCTTCCAGCCGATCGACACTTCCGTCGGCCGCCTTGGCGTGTTGGTGTGCTGGGATCAGTGGTACCCCGAAGCTGCCCGCATGATGGCGTTGGCAGGTGCCGAATTGCTTATCTATCCGACTGCCATCGGATGGGAGACAAGCGACACCGACGAGGAAAAGAAACGTCAGCGCGAAGCCTGGATGACGGTGCAGCGCGGACACGCTGTGGCAAACGGTATCTATGTGGTGACCGTCAACCGCACCGGCTACGAGCCAGACCCTTCCGGACATACCGGAGGCATCCCGTTCTGGGGAAGCAGCTTTGTGGCAGGACCGCAGGGTGAATTGCTTGCACAGGCTTCAACCGATAATAACGAGACGATTGTGATTGATGTCGATCTCAAACACGCCGAAGATGTGCGTCGTATGTGGCCGTTCTTCCGTGACCGCCGTATCGACCATTTCGCCGATCTGACCAAGCGCTTCAGAATAAAATGACACTGGCGGATCTAAAGAGGTCTCCTCATAATCTCACTTTTTACAAATAATGTGTAAATTTGCAAACTAATTTCAATTAAGCAGGCCATGATAGAGCTGAAAGTTGTAGAAACAAAAAGCGATCTGAAAAAATTCATTCATTTCCCTTTCGATTTGTATAAGGGCAATGATTTTTGGGTGCCACCTCTCAACAGCGCCGAGATGGATATACTCGATAAAGATGTGAACCCTTCATTTGAACATTGCGAAGCGTGTTATTGGCTTGCTTATAAAGATGGCAAACTCGCAGGGCGTATCGCCGGCATCATCAATCATCTCGCCAACGAAAAGTGGGGCAAGAAGGTCCGCTTCGGCTGGATCGACTTCATTGAAGATGAAGATGTGGCGCGTGCACTGCTTTTGGCTGTGGAGCAGTGGGGCAAGAGCAAAGGTATGGAGGAAATCACCGGACCGCTCGGCTTCAACGACATGGACAATGAGGGTATGCTTGTCGAAGGTTTCGACAAACTGCCTACCATCGCCAATATCTACAACTATCCTTACTATCCGAAATTCATGGATTTGCTGGGATATTATAAAGAGGAAGACTGGCTCCAGTTCCAGTTCAACGCTTCCCAGGAAGTGCCCGAAAAAATGGAGCGCATCAATAAACTCATCGCACAGAAATACAATCTGCGTGTGCTCAAGTTTAAGAAGGCCAAGGAAATCCTGCCTTATGCGAAGTCACTTTTCCATACGCTCAATCTTGCGTTTGCCGGTTTGTATGGTTTTTCGGAACTGACCGACAAAGAAATCGATAAAATCATAAAAGACTATTTCTCATTCATCAATCCGGCTTTCGTATGCCTGGTGGTCGATGAGAAAGACGAAGTGATCGCTTTTGGTATCAGCATGCCGACGTTGTCGCGCGCCTATCAGAAAGCCAAGGGCAGTTTGTTCCCATTCGGCTGGTTCCACATCTTGCGCGCTTTGAAGAAGACCGATGCCATCGACCTCTACCTCAACGGGGTTCATCCCGATTGGCAGAAACGCGGCGTTCACTCGCTCTACTATGTGGAGATGAACAAGGTCTATATCGAGCATGGGGTGAAAATCGCTGTCAGCAACCCGCAACTCGAAAGCAACATGCAGGCGGTGGGCGTCTGGAACCACTACGACAAAGAGCCATATCTCCGTCGTCGCTGCTATTCAAAAAAACTCAACAAATAAGAAAATAATAAGATACAATATAAGATGACCGACAGAAAAGTTAGGGTGCGTTTCGCACCAAGTCCTACAGGCGCCCTCCACATTGGTGGTGTGCGTACTGCGCTTTACAACTATTTATATGCCAAGAAGCACGGTGGCGATTTGCTGCTTCGTATTGAAGACACCGACTCCAACCGTTTTGTGCCTGGCGCGGAAGATTATATCATTGAATCGTTCCGTTGGTTGGGCATCAAGTTCGACGAAGGTGTGGGTATCGGTGGCGACCACGCCCCTTACCGCCAGAGCGAACGCCGCGAAATCTACAAGAAGTATGTGGATCAGTTGCTCAACGATGGCCATGCTTATATTGCATTCGACACTCCAGAAGAGTTGGAAGCCATGCGTGCTGCGACTCCTAATTTCCAGTACGACGCGCGCACACGCAACCAGGGGAAAAACTCCCTCACTCTTTCCAAGGAAGAGGTGGAAAAGCGCATCGCTGCCGGTGAAAAATATGTGGTTCGTGTCAAAATCGAACCAAACGAAGATGTAGAGGTGGACGATATGGTGCGTGGCAAGGTGGTGATCAACTCGAATGTTCTCGACGACAAAGTGCTCTACAAGGCTGCCGACGAACTTCCTACCTACCATTTGGCCAACATCGTGGACGACCATTTGATGGAAATCAGCCACGTCATTCGTGGTGAGGAGTGGTTGCCTTCCGCTCCGCTGCACGTTCTTCTCTACCGTTATCTCGGTTGGGCGGACACTATGCCACAGTTTGCTCACCTCCCGCTTTTGCTCAAGCCTGAAGGCAACGGCAAACTCAGCAAACGCGATGGCGACCGTCTCGGTTTCCCTGTGTTCCCACTCCGTTGGGTGGATCCGAAGACCGGCGATGTTTCGACTGGTTACCGCGAGGAAGGCTATTTGCCTGAGGCTGTGGTCAATTTCTTGGCGTTGATGGGCTGGAATCCGGGCAACGACCAGGAAATCTTCAGTTTGGATCAGTTGGTGGATGCCTTCTCGTTTGAACACGTTTCAAAGGCTGGCGCCCGCTTCGATTATAAGAAGGCCATGTGGTTCAACCACGAATACCTTATCAACAAGTCGGATGCCGACGTGGCTGCGCTCTTCATGCCGATTTTGGCGGAAAAGAACATCAAGTGTGATGTGGCTGCTGCCGAAAAAATCGTCTCAATGGTGAAAGGTCGTCTCAACTTCCCTAAAGACCTCTGGGAAGAGACTTCTTTCTTCTTTGAAAGACCAACAGAATACGACGAAAAGTCGCTCAAGAAGCGTTGGAAACCAGAAAGCCGTGAAATCCTCACCAACTTGATGGACATCCTCGCACGCATCGACGATTTCACTTCAAAAAACATGGAAGATGTGGTGATGAAGTGGATCGAAGCCAACGGTTACAATACCGGTACGGTCATGAACTCTTTCCGCATCACCATCGTTGGCGCCGCCAAGGGACCTCATATGTTTGATGTTATCGAAGTGTTGGGTAAGGAAGAGACCATAGATCGCGTACGAATTGCATTGGAAAAAATTAAAGATTAAACACTTATAAGAAGATGCGTGCCGGCTGACAAGCGTGGCGCGCATTCTTTTTAAGTCTATTCATACAGACCGACAGATTATTAAAAAGGTTAGACATGCGATATGTGTATAACTTCGTCATCTGGCTCTATTGGCAGGTGGCAAAATTGCTGGCCCTTTTTGGCAACGAGAAAATCAGATTGTTTGTCGAAGGACGCAAAAACTGGGAGCAGAACCTTGCATCCAAGGTGGAGCAGGGTGCCCGATACATTTGGTTTCATGTGGCTTCGTTGGGCGAGTTTGAACAAGGACGTCCGGTTATGGAACGCATCAAGGCCGAACATCCCGATGTGAAGATTCTCCTCACGTTCTTTTCTCCTTCAGGCTACGAAATCCGTAAAAACTATGCGGGCGCCGATGTCATCTGCTACTTGCCGATGGACACTATGAGCAATGCCCGTAAACTGGTGGATATGTTCAAACCGGAGGTGGCGGTGTTCGTCAAATACGAATATTGGATCAACTACCTCACCGAACTCAATCAGCGCAATATCCCTGTTTATATGATTTCGGCCATCTTCCTTCCTACACAGGCTTTCTTCAAGTGGTGGGGAGGCTGGTACCGTGGCGTGCTGAAGTGCTTCAAGCACCTCTTCGTGCAAGATGCCCAGTCGGTCGATTTGCTGAAGTCGATAGGCGTTACCAATGTCACCGCTTGTGGCGACACTCGTTTCGACCGTGTGCTGGCCATCTCCAAGACAGCCAAACAACTGCCTGTAGTGGAAGCGTTTAAGCACGGAGAGAAACCAATGCTCATCGCCGGCAGTTCGTGGCCGAAAGATGAGGAGATTTTGGCGGCTTATTTCAATGGAAAGTCGGCTCGTCTCATCATCGCACCGCACGAAATCCATGAGTCGCACGTCAAGGAGATCATCTCCCGCTTCCCTCAAAAGAAGTGCGTGCGCTACACCCAGACCAACGAAGTGGAGGCTGCCAGCGCGGATGTGCTCATCATCGACTGCATCGGCTTGCTCAGCAGCATTTATCAGTATGGCGAGTTCGGCTATATCGGTGGCGGTTTCGGCGTGGGCATCCACAATATTCTTGAGGCGGCTGTCTATGGCATGCCGGTTGCGTTTGGCCCTAATTACAAAAAATTCAGAGAGGCGGTGGAAATGGAAAAAGCCAATGCCGCATTCCATATCGAAGATGCCGATCAACTGGCCTTGTTGCTCGACAGTATGTTTGCCGCCGACGGCGAACGCCTGGCAAAAACCAGCGAAATCGCCCGCGACTTTGTGGCTGCCAACTGTGGCGCAACCGATGCGATTTTGGCCGCTTTGAAGATATAAGGGAAGACGTTTTTGGAACATTTCCCGACAAATTTTGCGTTTGTTGAGATTTTTCGTTACAAAAAAGTCCGCAATCCCGAAAAAAAGTGGTAAATTGCAACGATACTTTAGAAAAACAAAAAAATAAGGCGCTGCCGCTGGTTAACGGGAGCAAATTAGAAGACGTAAAAAACAAAACAACAATCATGATCAAACCCTCACCAATTGAGAAGACAATTGACCTGGGCGATGGAAAAATCATCACCATTGAAACAGGTAAATTAGCAAAGCAGGCAGATGGCGCAGTGATGGTTAAGTGCGGTGGCACTTACCTCCTCGCAACGGTAACCAGCGCAACAGAAGCAAAACCTGACACGGATTTCATGCCTGTCACAGTGGAATACAAAGAGAAGTTCGCTTCTTCAGGCCGTTTCCCAGGTGGCTTCACCAAACGCGAAGGTAAGGCTTCAGACTATGAAATCCTTATCGCTCGTTTGATCGACCGCGCACTCCGCCCTCTTTTCCCAGACAACTATCACGCAGATACTTTCGTAAACGTTACATTGTATTCTGCCGACCCTGAAATCATGCCAGATTCTTTGGCTGGTCTCGCAGCTTCTGCAGCCATCCAGGTTTCAGATATTCCGTTCACTTGCCCTGTGTCTGAAGTGCGTGTGGCACGTGTGGATGGCAAGTTCGTCGTTAACCCAACATGGTCGGAACTTGAAAAGGCTGACCTCGAATTGATGGTGGGTGCTACCTACGAAAACATTTCGATGGTGGAAGGCGAAATGGACGAGGTTTCAGAAGAAGTGATGCTCGAAGCGCTTAAAGTCGCTCACGAAGCCATCAAGAAACTTTGCAAGGCTCAGGAAGAACTTGCCAAGGAAGTTGGCAAGCCTAAACGTGAATACTGCCACGAAGTAAACGACGAAGAACTTCGCGCGAAGATCAACGAACAGTGCTTCGAAAAGGCTAAGCAGGTGGCTCGCAGCGCCATCAAGTGCAAGGCTGAACGTGGACGCCAGTTCTCTGCTATCTTGGAAGAGTTCATCGCCAATAACTATGCCGGTGTAGATGAAGCGGAAATCCCAATGGCTATGATCCAGCGTTACTACCACGATGTGGAATACCACGCTGTCCGTCGTGTCCTCCTCGATGAACGTGTTCGTCTCGATGGTCGTAAGACCGACGAAATCCGTCCTATCTGGTGCGAGGTCGGCTACCTCCCTGGCCCTCACGGATCTTCAATCTTCACCCGTGGTGAAACTCAGTCGCTCTCGACTGTCACTCTCGGTACCAAACTCGATGAAAAGTTGCTCGATGAAGCCACTGTCCAGGGTACTGAAAAATTCCTTTTGCACTACAACTTCCCTCCATTCGCAACCAACGATGCGAAACCACAGCGTGGTGTAGGTCGTCGTGAAATCGGTCACGGTAACCTCGCGCTCCGCGCACTCAAGAGAATGATCCCTGAGGATCTCCCTTATACCGTGCGTGTCGTTTCAGACATCCTCGAATCAAACGGTTCGTCTTCAATGGCGACTGTTTGCGCAGGCACATTGGCGTTGATGGATGCAGGTGTTAAGATCAAGAAGCCGGTAGCAGGTATTGCAATGGGCTTGATCACCGACAATGAAAAATACGCAGTCCTTTCAGATATCCTTGGTGATGAAGACCACCTTGGCGATATGGACTTCAAGGTGACTGGTACACGCGATGGTATCACAGCAACCCAGATGGATATCAAGATCGACGGTCTCAGCTACGAAATCCTCGCAAAGGCGCTCGAACAGGCACGTTTGGGACGTCTCCACATCCTCAACCTCATTGAGGAAACCATTCCAGCTCCACGCGAAGACTACAAGCCTCACGTTCCTCGTATCATCAAGTTCAACGTTCCTAAAGACTTCATCGGTGCCATCATCGGTAAGGGTGGTGAAACTATCCAGGGCATCCAGAAGGAAACCGGCGCTGTCATCACTATCGAAGAAGTGGGCGATCACGGCGAAGTCAGCATTGCTTCTCCTAACAAGGAAAGCATCGATGCTGCTCAGGCTCGTATCAACGCTATCATCGAAGTGCCAGAAGCAGGAAAGACTTACAAGGGTAAGGTGAAGACTTTGACCGAATTCGGTGCTTTCGTTGAAATCCTCCCTGGCAAAGATGGCTTGCTCCACGTTTCTGAAATCGACTGGAACCGTGTTGAAAAGGTGGAAGATGTGCTTCACGAAGGCGATGAGGTGGAAGTTCTCCTCAAGGAAGTGGATGCGAAGACCGGCAAACTCCGTCTCTCTCGCAAGGAACTCCTTCCAAAGCCAGAAGGTTATGTAGAACCTGCTCCACGTCCACGCAACAACGACCGTGGTGACCGTCGTGGTGGCGACCGTCGCGACAACCGTGGTGGCGACCGTCGTGGTGGTGATCGTCGCGACAATCGTGGTGGCGACCGTCGTGGTGGTGACCGTTTCAACCGTCGTGACGACAATCATTATGATGACGAACAGCCTCGTCAGGATACCCGCGACGACGCTCCAAGTCTCGATATCAACGATTAATATAGGTTTAGCTATATAAGTGAAGAGGACGTGCCAAAATGGTACGTCCTCTTTTTTGTATAATGTAACTTGTAATAACGAGAAAAGGTAGCCTACACTGACTACCTTTTCGCTTAAATAAGTTATAAACTATACTTTAACTGCCACCTTTTGCGTTTTTGATTGCTATGTAAATCAAAAACGCGATAAAACCAATTGAAAACATATCTCATTATATTTAGTGTTTGAATATCCAAATCTAGTCATTTGTGAGACTTTATGTGTGATATGCTTTCTGTTTTATTTGCAAGATTTTAAGTTTTACCTTCTATATGTAGTGTACTACAAAACGTATGCAAATTATTCTTGGTTTAATTTAGTTAACATTGATGATCTTAGCCTTGGACGATGGACTCCGAGTTCAAATAATCCTTGGACTATTATTTCTTTTGTCTTTTCAATCAGAAGGTCGTAAATACCGACAATTCATGGTTTCTACCGACATTTTCTCTAATTTCTTGGGTCTCAGCCATAAATTTGATGCTTGGAATTTCTCCTATACGGATGCTTCAACCATTTTGCTGACTGCATTTTTGATGAATGCATTAATTGTGATTCCCGATTGCTTTGCCAACATGGCAATCTGCGCATGAAGGGTTGGGGTGAGCCGCACATTCAGTGAGCCTGAGTAACTTTTCTTTGGAGCAATGCCATTCTCTTCACAATAAGCAAGGTAGTCATCCACGGCTTCATGAAATGCATCGGTGAGTTCCTTTACACTCTCACCTTCAAAATTCACCAAACCATCTATTCCTTCTATCTTGCCGAAAAAAACGCCGTCTTTTTCACTGAAAGACACACTCCCAATATAACCTTTGTAATTCAATGTGTTCATATATAGCAAATATAGTGAAAATATAAT
>JAGHUM010000114.1 GCA_018064855.1 Candidatus Physcocola equi | reverse complement strand
TATTTTTGCGGACTGCTTCTTTTGGGCTTTTTACAGGTCTTTTTCGTCTGTTTTGAGTGAATCTTCAGTCACAATGGGCATCCATTGCTCCTTTCAGATTCTCTTCAAAACACCCTGAAAAATCCACTTATAAAAATCTCCAACAAAAATTTAAACAACTTCTAAAACATATTGCCAAATAAACAAAAAGCGGTCCCTGCTGCCTTTATAGACGTTGCAGGGACCGCTTTTTTTGTGCCGATATGTCGTTTCTTTATCGGATGGTGACCTGGGTGGCGCCAAATCCATATTCTTGGAAAGATGCGTCTTGCCAGGTGCAGGTCTTGTAACTGTGCTTCAATTCTTTTAAGATGTTTTGGCGAAGCACTCCGTCTCCCTTCCCATGGATGAAGACGATTTTCTGTCCTTTGCGCAGAAGGTTGGCATCCATTTCTTCGCGGAATTTGCTCATCTGGTATTGGAGCATGTCGTAGTTGCTCATGCCATTGGTATTGTCGAGCAGTTCGTTGATGTGCAGGTCAATCACGATGATGTCGTCGTTTGGTTTGCTGCTTTTTGAGGTGGGTTTGTTGTCTTTCACCTCTTTCTCGCGCATGGCTTTGGCGATATTGTTGGTGTCGATCTGCATGGGGTTGCTGGTGCTGTCGTCTTCCACAACGGGAAGAATCAAAGCATCTTCATCAAAGAAATCGTTTTCGGTGAAGTTGTGAAGTTTGCAGAAGCGGATGGGGTTGAGGTGGATGTTGTTGTCCACCACGTTCTTTTTCATGTATGCCTTGTTTTTCTTGAAGGCGATGAGTTGAACGCTGATGTTTTCGATGCCGCTCAACTGGTCGGGAGTCAACTCTTCGATAAATTCTTTTGTGTTGGGCAGAATGAAACCAGCGGCACGTCTTTCCAGCATGGTTTTGCCTGAAGATACCACATAGGCCAATTCATAGTTCGAGTCGTTGATGAGATACCACTCGAAGGAGGTGGCGCTCAGCACTTTCTTGTCCACTGGTACGAAAGCCAGGTAGGCGTTGAGCACGTCGCCGTCTGGGCGTTCAGGCTGTGCATAAAGCACGTCGGTGATGTGTTCTTCGTCAAATCGCTCTTTCTGGGGTGTCTTCTCCAATTCTTTTTTATGTCCGTCATTGCCTTTCTTGGCTTCTGGCAGAATTGTTTTTTTCTTGGTAGGGTGGTCGAAGCGAAGGCTGCCTTCGGTCTCTGCATCCACAGCCACACATTCGCGCACTTTGGTCGGGAAGTCAAATCCAGACTCATCTGTTACCAATACTGTGTCGCGGTCAACTATCTTACTGACAACGCCTCCGCCTTGTGCGTTGAGAAATCTAACTTTGTCTCCTACCTTTAGTGCCATATCTTTTTTTGTTTTGGGTTATGTTCTTGGCTTGTAATGGTGCCTTCTGTAAATTCACCTTTTGTGATATTTAGAGGTCTGCCTTGTGCAAAATTAAACTAAAAGTTGCGTATTTTTGCAAAGGAAAACGAATTTTGCCATCATTTGGGGTGTGCGTATTTTGTTTTTCCTTGTCCTAACATTTTTTTCGCATTTTTGAAGATGAACAGTCCTAAAGACATACGCATTGAAGATTACAGTTACGTCCTTCCGGAAGATCGAATCGCTAAGTTCCCTTTGCCAAATCGTGATGAGTCTAAACTTTTGGTTTATAAGCAAGGGGAAATTTCAGAGGATGTGTTCAAGAATGTGACCAACCATTTGCCCGGCAATATGCTGATGGTGATGAACAATACCAAGGTCATCCAGGCCCGTTTGCTCTTTCAGAAAGATACTGGGGCGCATATCGAGGTCTTTTGCCTGAGTCCGCTCTCTCCAAACGATTATGCGTTGGTGTTTCAGACTGAAAAATCGTGCGTTTGGGAGTGTATGGTTGGCAATGCGAAGAAATGGAAACAAGGGCAGATTCTGAGAAAAAATGTCGTGGTCAATGGCCGGGAGGTAGAGATACAGGCTGTTCAGAAAGGCGAGAACGACCGCACCATTCCTGTGGAGTTTTCTTGGAATGTGCAGGGCGTGAATTGGGCGGACATCCTCGATGCTTGTGGGGTGTTGCCTATCCCTCCATACCTCAAACGTGAGACACAGGAAAGCGACAAGCAGACCTATCAGACGGTTTATTCCAAAATCAAGGGTAGCGTGGCTGCACCTACTGCCGGTCTGCATTTCACAGAAAGTGTGTTTGAAAAACTCAAATCGATGGGAATCGACCGGGAGGAAGTGACGCTCCATGTGGGGGCCGGCACGTTCCAGCCCGTCAAGAGCGATACGCTTCAAGAGCACGAGATGCATACTGAGGTGATAAGTGTCAACCGATCGACCATCGAGCATATCAAGCAGTTTGCCGGACGTATCATCGCTGTGGGTACCACGTCGGTCCGCACGATTGAAAGTTTATATTATTTCGGCGCCATGCTGAACCAAAACCCAAATCTCGGTGCGGCTGGTCTGAAAGTGACGCAATGGATGCCTTATGAGGGGGGCTATTCTGTCTCTGTTGAAGAGGCTTTGCAGGCGTTGCTCGATTATTTAGATCGAAATGATTTGGATTCGCTGAAAGCCTCCACGCAAATCATCATTGCGCCAGGTTACAAGTTTAAACTGGTGAAAGCGATGATTACCAATTTCCACCAGCCCGAAAATACGCTGATGCTGCTGGTGGCGGCATTCTTGGGGCAAGACTGGAAAAAAGTGTACGACTACGCCTTGTCGCATCAATTCCGTTTCCTCAGTTACGGCGACAGCTCGTTGCTGATGCCATAGTGTTTGCTGCCCTCCTAAAAACTTATTTTTTTCACTTCCTCCCAGTCGTAGTAGGGACCGGATTGGGCTTTTATGGGCAGCGTGGCTTCTTCCTCGTTGACCAGCACTTTTACTATGATTTTGTTTGCTGAATTCCGATAAAACACAAATTGTATGTTGGCTGCCATAGGGATAACTTTAAAGTCGGCAAAGGTAGTGTGAAACTCATCCAATTTCTTCACTTTTGACATGACGTTGTTGATGTTCATCATCACAAGGAAAGGCAATAAACCGGTGTCGTGTCCGTAGCGCAGATCCAGACAGCATTTGTTGCCTGCGATGGCTGCGTCTGCCCGTTCCACAATGTCTTCCCACAGTTCCTCTCCAAATTCTTTTGCTCTGATGTTTGGGGTGCCATATACTCCACAGAAACCATACCAAAATGCGTTTTGAGCCTGCCAATAGTCCCAGATCTCTTCGGCTGTGAAAAGATTGAACAGCGTGAAATCAAGGTCTGGCATGTCTTGCACCGCACAAGCCACATTAAACAGTGCGTGGCAGAATTCTTCCTGTTCACCCTCTGTGGTGTCCCCTGTTGTTAGCGTGGAAATCAGGCGCTTCCCGTTTGTCCGTTTTGTCCTGCAAAATTTTAAGTATTCGTCATACCATTGTCCTTCTGCAGCAGGGCGGTTTGTGCTTTTTACGCGGTCTTTGTTGAGAACGTGCATGTCGGCGTTTCTCACCATGGTTCGGATGTCCAACTGGTTGTTTAAGCCTTTTAGCGTGAGGCAGGAGGTGGCCATGCTGATGATGCTGCGGGGCACATAGGTGGAGCGGGCCTCCACTTTCTTCTCACCTTCAAAAACAGCCGGATAGTTGGCATACATTCGTGTTGCAATCTCTGTGAGTTGCTGGTATCCCAGTGGTGTCAGTTCTCCCTTTTTACCCCGCATCACATCCTCAAAGCGCTCAAGTTTTGCCAGCGTGTTTTTCCCCATTTCCGTCAGTGTTTTTCCTTTTAAGAAGGCAATGACTCGCTTTATATCCTCGTCTTCCGACATGAAGCGGGCGCCATGACGGCCATAGTGGCTGATGTAGAATGGCTCAAAACCTTCGGGCGCTGGTGTCGCTTTCCCGCTTGGCGTAGGGTAGGGGTAGTAGTTTCCGCCTGCCTTTTCCACGCAATCGATGATCTCTTGGGGGGTGGTTTGTGCGGCAGTGTTGAGACACGACAAAAAAGAAAAAATGAGAAAAAGTGTTTTTTTCATGATCTTGAGTGAAAGGAAAGATGAAGCACTGAAAATCGAATGCTCGACAATGCAAATATACACAAAAAGGGGAAATGCATCATTACGACACATCCCCCCTCAACAACGCTTATAAAAAGTTTATTTCTTGATGAACTGCTTTGTGGCTTTACCGTTGGCCGATTCAACAGTCAAAGTGTAAACGCCCTTGACAAGCATCATGACGTTGAAACCTTTGGCCAATTCTTCCCAAGTGGTTTCCGCTGCCATTACTTTCTGACCTTCTACATTGTAGAGGCTGACAACGGCTTTGCCTGTCTGGCTTGAGTTGAGCATCACGACATCAACGGTTGGGTTAGGGTAGAGGTAGCACTGAATGTCGTTGGCTGCGCTCTTCACGCTGCCTAAGGTGTCTGCCGCAACAGGTGCCAAGATGGAGTTGATGTAGCCGAGTGCGCCGACCAAACCTGCGTTGTAGTTTTTCTCTGTTTTGTGCTGTAAAACAGATTTCTGCCAAAAAAGAAGGATGATACCAATTGATATCATCCTTCAATAAATTTCCCAATAGGGGGATATTAGAACTTATCCCCGATGGCGGTGTTACTTGATGTTGATACGGCCCTGTGGGTGTGAATACTGCTGGCCGATGCGACCATTAAGTGTTTCGCTGACATAGCGCATGATGAGGTCGCTCAGGGTCTTGGAGTCGCTTGCCAAGAGCGGGTAAGATTTCAAGAAACCCTTGAAACCGCCGCCGCTGACGGTATAGTCGAGGGTGGACATGGTGTAGGTCTTGTCGTTGATGATTGGCTCAAACACGCCAGTCTGTTTGTTTTGGATTTTCACGTTGGAAACGGTGTGGTTTTTAGCGTCCACATCGAAAGAAATGCCCGATACCTGAGGAAAGTCGCCGCTTGCCTCTGGAAGGTCTGAAATGACTGCTGTAAGCAGTTTGACGATGTTTTCACCGGTGATGCCGACCACGTTGAGCGCGTTGTCGTATGGGGCCAAATCCAAAATCTTGCCGTAGGTCAGGGTGCCTGCTGGAATGGTGGTGCGGATGCCGCCAGCGTTCATCATGCTGATGTCGGTCTTGGCATAGTCGCGAATAGCGTCGGCAGCCAAGTCGCCCGCATTGGTTTCCTGCACTCTGATTATCTTGTCATCTCCAATCTGGACGATCAAATCAACATCATTTCTGCCGATGACTTTCTCTGTGAAGTTTTTGCATTCTGTGTTCACTCTGTCGAATGTGCGTTTCACGATTGGATTATCTTGTGTGATAGACTTTACAGGTACCAGGGAGGTGGAGAGTTTGCCGTTTTTGTTGATGTATAGTTTGCCGACGTTCTCAAACTTTGTGCCGGTCTGAGCGATGAGGACTGGTTTGCCGGCCTTGTCGTAAACCACGTCAGACGAAATGACCGAGTGGGTGTGCCCGTCGAGCACAGCGTCCAAACCTGTGGTCTTCTTGATGATGCTGTGTGAGTCTGAATCGTAAACTGTTGGGTCTTCTCCAAGGTGGCTCAACAAGATGACGTAATCTGCTCCATCTTCTCTTGCCGAGTTGATGGCGTTTTGGATCAACTGAGGCAATTCTGTTGGACTCAAATTAAAGAGCTCGTTCCCTTTCTCATCAACGAAACCATATTCTTCCGTATAGCGTGCCGATGGGGTGGTGGCGCCGATGAAGGCGATTTTTTTGTTGCCATATCTCTTGACGACGTATGGCGCGAATGGAAATTCTTTTGTCTTGGTGTTCTGCAAGTTGCAACTAACGACAGGGGCGCCGAGTCCGGCAAGCAGTTCCATCATTCTTGGTATCTTATAGTCGAATTCGTGGTTTCCGAGGATGACAGCATCGTAGCCAACCGTTCTCATCACTTCGGTGACGTATCTGCCTGTGGAGATGGCTCCCATAGTGCCCCCCTGGAGGTAGTCGCCACACGAAACCACGCCAACATAGGCAGTGTCTTGGATGGCGTCTCTCAAGCCAGCCAGTTTCTGGTATCCTTCAATGGCGCAGTGTACGTCGTTTTCAAACAAGATGACAATGTTTTTCTCGGCGTTCTCTTTGACGGCGACTTTAGATTGGGTCTTGCAACCTGTGAGAAAGGATCCACACAGAAGCAGACAGACTGTGAATAAATGGTTGTTTTTCATTATTTTGTTTTATTTTCAGGTTGTTTTCGGATGTTTTTTCGGTGCGAAGTGAATGTCACCTTAATTACCGGATGTATTTGACTTTTGCAAAAATAGCAAAAAAATATGGCACAATGTCATGTTTGATCTTTTTTTGACGCAAGTTTTATCCCAAAATTTAGTTGGCCATGTCAGTGATGTGTGGAGTTTTGCGTTTGTTTCATCGGGCACACAAACCGACAAATTATTGTACTTGCGAATTGTCGTTTTTTTGAGCTTCCTAGCAATTGTTTCTTATGTATTATTTTAGTATTTTTGTATTTAACAAAGTGAATTTATCACGACAATTATTTAATGGAATAAAATTGGTGGCTAAAAAGTGCTGATAACAATCGCTAATTTTTTGAGAAACAAGCACAATAGTTAACATCAATCAAGAAAAAGAATCTTGATTGCAGATAAACTTATTATAATAACAGGGACGCAACAATAATGAATAAATTCACCATACAGCAACTCCAGCAGATGCGCGAATCCGAAGCCCGCGTTGAGTTTAAGGCGGGCGAAGGAGCCAACGTTTCCTACGATGGTCGAGGCAAGACCAATCCGAAGGACCGTCCCCGCTGCATCCTTGGCTATGTCATCGCCCTTTGTAACGAAGGTGGCGGTCGCTTGGTCATAGGTATGCACGACAATTATCCGCATCGCGTCACTGGTACTCGCCAGGCACAGGATGCCATCGGACAACTGGAGTCGGACATCTATCGCGACACAACCATTCGC
>JAGHUM010000046.1 GCA_018064855.1 Candidatus Physcocola equi | reverse complement strand
CAAGACGTTGAGGAAACAACTGTATTTGTTTGGGATTGTAATCCTTAAAGTGTAACTTTGTATACATTAATTTGTTTTATATCAGAAAGATAATAAATTTTGCTGACATACCAAACCCTTGGCTTGTGAAAGTCGGGGCTTTGTCTGTTTTTTTACATGTATTTGCATACGAAAAGAGGGCATATCAATTTTGATACACCCTCTAAATTTTTCTACCAAAAAAAACTTTTACCGGACAGCAATAATTTGCATTATCAACAGAAAGGGTTACTGTTTATTCAGTAACCCTTTTTGTATGTCTATTCTTAAATATACATAGGAAACTATATACCAAAAGGTAGCAAACCTTAAAAAAAGGAGTGTCATAATTTCTACGACACTCCCCAATTTTAATATGTCATTCGTTTAGATGACTTCAATTCCCATTTCTTCACATAGTTTTAGACTCAACTCTTTTAACTTGTATTTCTGAATCTTACCGCTACCTGTCATAGGAAATTCTTTTACAAAGAAGATATACTTTGGAACTTTGTATCGCGCAATTTTGCTCTTGCAGTAGTCTTGAATGTCTTCTGCTGTGATGTGGGCGCCATCCTGTAGGATGATGAATGCTCCAACCGCTTCTCCATATTTCTTTGAAGGAACTCCGGCAACCTGCACGTCTTTGATTTCAGGGAGTTGATACAAGAACTCTTCAATTTCGCGAGGATAGATGTTTTCTCCGCCTCGGATGATCATATCTTTAATTCGACCAGTGATACGATAGAACCCGTCTTCATCTTGCACACCAAGGTCGCCAGAGTGGAGATAACCGTTCTTGTCGATGATTTCGGCTGTTGCCTTTGGATTGTTGTAATATCCCTTCATCACGTTGAAACCTTTACAGCACATCTCTCCCTGCTCTCCTGGCTTGCAGAATTCTCCTGTTTCAGGATTGATTACTTTTACATCAACGTATGGGAAATCGCGGCCTACTGTGGTGCAGCGCTGTTCGAAACTGTCGTTGATGTTGCTCTGTGTCATACCTGGTGAAGTCTCTGTAAGACCATATACACTGGTAATGCGCATGAACATTTTTTCTTGCACTTCCTTCATCAATTCGATAGGGCAGAGCGATCCGGCCATGATACCTGTACGCAAACTGCTCATGTCGAACATACTGAACATTGGATGATTCAATTCGGCAATAAACATGGTTGGAACACCATATAAGGCAGTGCAACGCTCTTTGTGAACGGATGCCAGAACAACCAATGGATCAAATTTCTCCACCATTACCTGTGTGCATCCATGTGTCAGTGCATTCATGGTCGCTAATACAACGCCAAAACAGTGGTAGAGTGGTACACATACACAAAGTTTGTCATCTTGAGTGAACTCCATGTTCTCTCCTGTGATGTAACCATTGTTTGAAATGTTGTGGTGTGTTAGCATCACACCTTTAGGAAAACCTGTTGTGCCGCTGGTGTACTGCATATTGCAGACGTCGTGGCAGTTCACTTGTTTTTTTGCGTTAAGAAGAACATCGTCATCCACATTGTTTCCAAGAAGCATCAATTCGGCAGTGTTGTACATTCCACGATGTTTTTCCTGCCCAACGTATATCACGTTACGCATCTTCGGAAATTTTGGATTGTTGATGTGACCGCGCTTGTTGGTTTTCAATTCCGGTAGCATCTTGTAGGCCATATCCACAAAATCGGTCTCCCATGTGCCGTCTGTCAAGCACAAGGTGTCCATATCTGAGTCTTTACAAAGATATTCAAGCTCATTTTGCTTGTAACTGGTGTTTACGGTAACCAACACGGCTCCGATTTTTGCTGTGGCATACAAAAATGTGAGCCAGTCTGGCACATTATATGCCCAAATGCCGACTTTGCTGTCTTTTTTTACACCTATTGCGAGCAAACCTTTTGCAAATGCGTTCACACGTTCGTCAAACTGCTTCCATGTGAAGCGGAGGTTTCTGTCGCTATATACTATGTATTCTTTATCTGGGGTGGTGGCGGCCCAGTGCTCGAGCCAGTCACCTAATGTCCTGTTTGAAAGTTCCATTCTCTTTGTCTTTTGGATGATAAACGAATGATATTAAACAGGTGTATAGATTACTCCGACAAATTGCGCTGCCTTGCCATTTGCTGCTTGAAGGTGATGCTTGACGATGGAGTCAAAGAAAATGCTGTCTCCTTTTTTGAGGGTGTATTTCTCTTTCCCGTATGTCAATTCAACTTCTCCGTCAATCACGAAGACCAATTCTTCACCTTCGTGTGCCGATTCTGCCTGGTCTTTATTCGTGTCTGGACCAAGTGTTACAAAATAAGGCTCCATGTGACGACCGCTTTTGTTCTGAGCGAGGCTGAAATAATCCATGTTGTTTTGGCCGCTTATGCCTGCTGCATTTGTTAGGCTTACACTTGCAGGACGATCTTCCGCACGAGTCACTACCGGACCAAGTGTTTCGCTGTCATCAAGGAATGTGCCAAGACGTACGCCAAGACCTCTTGATATTTTGAGTAGTGGTGCAAGTGCTGGTTCCTCTTTGCTGTTTTCAATGTAGATGATTTTTTCTTCTGAAAGTCCACTGCGTTCTGCCAAGTCTGCAGTACTAAGATTCTTTTGTTCGCGAAGTGATTTAACTTTTTCGCCAACGATAATTGTATTAGACATAAGTTATTTTTTTTTATTTGTCACAATTGACTTTATGTTTGTTGTGACGCTTTGTTTCTTTTTTGACGTGCAAATGTAGTCAGTTTTTTCTTTTTTGACAACTTTTCTTGTTTTTATTTTTTTTATTATCAGTTAGTTATGTAAGGATTTTATTTGCACACTTGCCCCCTAAAATGTGCATTGTGATGCGCAAAAGTTTTCTAATTGTGCAAATGCTTGCACATTTGAAGGCATATCTGTGCAGACAATTGCACAAATACATGCTGCTGTGTGCAGACGTTTCTGTTGATATTTTTTTTCGTTGTGAATGGTATGTTTACTCAATAATTATTTTTCAGTTGCCAAAAAACAAAAAAAATTCCTAACTTTGCAATTAAATGCGCATATTGTGCAATTCAGACTTTTAATCAATTGTTTTTTTGATGGACCAAAAGGAATACGAATTAAGCAAGGTAACCTCAAGTTTTCAGATGATGAATGCACTGATTATGTCTGTTTCCATCATCGTGGCTTCGGCATTACTTTACTTAATGAACGAAAATAGTTACATCACTTTTTTCGGAATCGGTACTTTGGTTGCAGGTCTTGTTGCGGAATTCTCGACTATTAGATATACATTATCTTATAGGGATAATCTTTTAGGTGGTAATCTGACGTTTGGACAGTCGGTCTCGTTTGGTTCCAGAATATTTTTTCTTTCTGGATTGATATTGACTTTTGCCGCTTATTTGTTTTTCCGTTTTAATCCCAGTTTCTTTTTTGATTTGCTAAATCAATTGAAGGACATGGCTAATTCGGCTCCAAATGGGAAAGAGGTTGATGAACTGAAACAGCAGATTGCTCTCATGGAATCGCAATTCGTTGGTATGACGCCTATTTCGTTAGCGTTTAATTTATATGTTTCATATTTCACATGTGGATTTTTTGCCACTATTATTCATTCTTTGTTTACCAAAAGAAATGTGGGTGGTGGACAAGAGTCGGAAGTAAATGAGGAAGATGAATCAGAAGATATTTAAGAATCATAATTCATAATCATTATATACTTGGGTTTATGAATATTTCAGTTGTAGTTCCGTTGTTTAATGAGGAAGAATCTTTGCCAGAACTCTCTCAATGGATTGAAAGGGTGATGAAGGCAAATAATTTTTCCTATGAGATTATTTTTGTGAACGATGGAAGCACAGATAACTCTTGGCAAGTTATTAAAACTTTAAGCCAATCCAATGACGCTGTGAAAGGCATCAAGTTTCGTAGAAACTATGGTAAGAGTGCTGCCCTCTATTGCGGATTCAAAGAAGCGCAGGGGGATGTTGTCATCACTATGGATGCTGACCTTCAAGACAGCCCAGATGAGATCCCTGAACTCTATCGTATGATTACTGAAGAGAAATACGACTTGGTTTCTGGATGGAAAAAGAAAAGATACGACAATAAATTAACTAAGAATTTGCCGTCTAAACTCTTTAATGCTACCACTCGTTGGATATCTGGCATTCATAATTTGCATGATTTTAACTGTGGTCTTAAAGCATACCGCAAGGCTGTGGTGAAAAACATCGAGGTGTATGGCGAAATGCACCGTTATGTGCCTTACCTTGCTAAGGAGGCTGGTTTTATCAAGATCGGCGAGAAGGAAGTGAAACATCAGGCACGCAAATATGGTGTGACCAAATTTGGCTTGAATCGTTTTGTCAATGGTTATCTCGATTTGCTTTCTTTGTGGTTTTTGTCTTCTTTCGGCAAGAAACCCATGCATTTCTTTGGTGTGGTCGGCTCTTTGATGTTCCTTATCGGATTCATTGCTTGTTGTGTGGTGGGAGGAAGTAAACTTTGGTGCATTTGGCATGGTCAGGCAGCACCTTTAGTGACCAACAGCCCGTATTTTTACATCGCATTAGTGATGATGATTCTAGGAACGCAATTGTTTTTGACCGGTTTTGTTGCCGAACTCGTTTCCCGCAACTCTTCTACTAGAAATAAGTATCAGTTGGAAGAACTTCTCAACCTGGAAGATAACGGATTGGGATTCTCTAAAATTGATTAATTCTATATGGTTTTATTATCATGCATACGATTCTTGAAATAATCAAACTTTCGTCTTCTGGTATTTTGGTTCTTCTCATGGCTTATTTCCTTTTGGATAAGTTCTTTAAGAATCAGGAAAGAAAACGATATATGGAGGTGAAACTTCAGGCTGCGAAAGCGCTTGACCCTGTTCGCCTTACAGCATATGAGCGACTCGCTCTCTTGCTTGAACGTATCAATCCTGACAGTCTTGTCGTGCGTGTTCAGATGCCGGGTATGTCTGCTAAAACTCTTCACATGGCACTTATCACCACTGTCCGTGAGGAATTTGACCACAATGTCACACAACAGATTTATGTGTCTGCTGATCTTTGGCTGCTCATTAAGGCCGCCAAGGAAAATTTGCTTCAAGTAATCAACACGATTGCCAGTCAGATGCCGGATGATATTCCTGCTATTGAACTAGGAAAGGTAATCATTGAAAAATATAATGAAACCGAAACTGCAACTCCTATAGAAACAGCCTTGGAAGGCCTGAAAAGAGAAGTGCGTAGTTTTTCTTGATTTTTGGTTATGTCTATTCTTTCTCTTGCTCAGTCTCGATTTTCTGTTCGCAGTTATTCCAATGTCATGGTTCCTGCTGAGAAGTTGGATTATATTCTCGAATGTGCTCGTTTGGCTCCTTCGGCTTGTAATCGTCAACCCTGGAAAGTGTATGTCGTGACAAATCCTGATGTCTTGAGTGTCTTACAGGGGGCATATAATCGCGATTGGTTCAAAACGGCTCCGATGGCTTTGGTTATCACCGCTCTTCATGATCAGTCTTGGCATCGACCTGCAGACAATAAAGATCATGCGGATGTAGATATTTCTATTTTGGCGGAGCATATCGCGCTGGCTGCTCACGAACAGGGACTTGGAACTTGCTGGATATGTAATTTTGATCCGCAGATTTGCAGAAAAGCGCTGAATCTGACATCCGAAAATGAGGAACCTGTGGTGGTTATGCCGCTTGGTTATGCAGCTCCAGATGTTGTGGCTCCGGCTAAATCACGTAAAAACACTGATGAAGTTATTGTTCGCTTGAACTAAATTTGTTTATAGGAAAATGAAACTCAAACATGTTTTCTCACATATTTCCGCTAAGGTGGCAATGCTGGTGACACTTTGTGTCTTCAGTTTTTCGTCGTGTGAAAACAACGCTTGCAAAGAACCCATGTCTTCTATGATGAAGATTTCTTTCTATCAACGTCAGAAACCACAGGGGGCGATTTCTTTCCCGCAGTTTACAATAAATCCTGTGAAAAATGGGAAGCTGCTTGCTGCCATTTATGATACAATCGGCTTGTCTGCTATTGAACTTCCGCTTGATCCTTCGGATACGATAAGCCGTTTTTTTATTGTTTCGGAAGTCGTTAGGGATACATTGGTCGTGTACCACAATAATACGGATGAATTCGTGTCTGCTGAATGTGGCGCCCGAACAACCTCACGTCTTGATTCGGTTTTCTTCTGGGGTGGTCACTTCGAAGATTCCATTTCTATTGTTAATCCTAAAGTAAACGGTGCTTTCAATGTCCAGAATGTTAAGATATATTTTGACTAGTATTTGTCTCTTATTGACGTTGAATGTGGCTGTTGCACAGGAGGGCAGCAAGGATGAGACGCAAAAAGAAACAGCACAGCGTGCCTCTTGGTTCAAGGGGGTGATTTTAGACGTTGATTTGGTTGAACCTCTTTGGGGGGTGTTCAGTACGAATCATCAGGGTTTCAATGCCTCTGTTTCTGCTGATATCAAGCACGCTTTCTTCCCTACTTTTTTGGCAGGTTATGCTTCTTACGACGCATCTTCAGATTATTCTCATTATGTGGAAAAATCTCCGGGGTATGCTTATAAAGTAAATGGCCCTTATTTCAAAGTCGGTCTCGATTTCAATCTTATTCGTGATAAAAAGTCAACGAAGAAATGTCAGCCAATTGCGGCCCTTGGGTTGCGGTATGCTTTTTCTCCCTACCATTTTGAAATAGATAATTGTACAGTTTCTCGTGCTGGGTGGGGTGATAATGCACAGTTTTCGGTGGATGGATCTACTTTTGCCCAATGGGGTGAATTTGTTGCTTCGCTGAAGGCTCCGGTTTATAAGTCTCTTTACCTGGGTTTTGAAGGTTGCTACAAATGGTCTTTTTCGCCGGATGTTAAGCACTTTTCAGATGCCCAAACCGGAAATAGCATCACTGTGAATCAGACTTATGCTCCTGGTTTTGGAGATAGTAAGGGGACTTGCTGGGGAATGAGGTATTTTGTCTCGTTTTATTTCTGATGGCAAATAATTTTTTGAACTATTGTTCTTCGATATATATAATTTTCTAAATAATGGCAGATTTAAATGCATTGAACCGTGCAGCCGATAATGTGAGAATTCTCACTGCTGCTATGGTCGAAAAAGCCAAGTCTGGTCATCCAGGTGGTGCTATGGGTGGAGCCGATTTCATGAATGTGCTCTATGCCCAGTTCTTAAATTATGATCCGAATGATCCTAATTGGTGCTGCAGAGACCGCTTTTTCTTAGATCCAGGTCACATGTCTCCAATGCTCTATTCGGTGCTTCTCTTGGCGGGTAAGTATCAGATGGATGATATCAAGGCTTTCCGTCAGTGGGGTAGCAATACGCCTGGCCATCCTGAACTCGATGTGAATCGTGGAGTTGAAAATGCTTCAGGACCGCTTGGTCAAGGTCATGCGCTGGCTGTGGGTGCTGCCATTGCTGAACGTTTCTTGGTGGCTAAGTTTGGCGAATGGATGAGCCACAAAATTTACGCTTTTGTATCAGACGGAGGTATTCAGGAAGAAATTTCTCAAGGTGTTGGTCGTGTGGCTGGTACACTTGGACTTTCCAACTTGATTATGTTCTACGACGCGAATAATATTCAACTTTCAACTCGTGTTGACGAAGTGGATGATGAAGATATCGCGGCTAAATATAAGGCATGGCATTGGAATGTTATCGAAATCGATGGTAACGATGCTGTTCAAATTATCGATGCGCTGACAAGAGCAAACGCAGAAAAGGAGAAACCAACTATCATTATTGGTCATACCATTATGGGAAAAGGCTGTAAAAAAGCCGATGGTTCAAGTGCAGAAATGATGGTTTCTACTCATGGTCAACCGCTGTCTAAAGCTGGTGTTGACGTGTCTCTTACAATAAAGGGCTTGGGTGGTAATCCTGATGATCCGTTCCAGGTTTTCCCAGATGTGCAGAAATTGTATGCTGATCGTGCTGCAGAATTGTCTAAAATGGCAGCAGAAAAGAAAGCTAAGCAAACTGAATGGGCCAAGCAAAACCCAGATTTGGCAAAGAAACTAGCTCAGTTTTTAAGTGGAAAGGCTCCTGCTATTGATTACAGTAAGATTGCTCAGAAGGCTAATATCGCAACTCGTGCCGCTTCTGCAGAAGTGTTGGGTGTGTTGGCTGAAAATGTTGAAAACATGATTGTAGCATCTGCTGACCTCTCCAACTCTGACAAAACAGATGGCTTCTTAAAGAAAACTCACCCAATCAAGAAGGGTGACTTCACTGGTGCTTTCTTGAACTTAGGTGTGTCTGAATTGACTATGGCTTGTATCATGAATGGTATTGCTCTTCATGGTGGTGTGTTTGCCGCTTGTGGAACATTCTTCGTGTTCTCAGATTATATGAAACCAGCCATGCGTATGTCTGCTCTCATGCGTCTTCCTGTTAAGTATGTTTGGTCTCACGATGCTTTCCGTGTGGGTGAAGACGGTCCTACCCACCAGCCTGTAGAGCAGGAAGCACAGGTGCGTTTGCTTGAAAAGGTGAAGAATCACAAAGGACAAAACAGTATGCTCGTTCTTCGTCCTGCTGATGCTGCTGAAACAACAGTGGCTTGGAAGTTGGCGATGGAAAATGTCGATACTCCTACGGCTCTCATTTTGTCTCGTCAGAATATCATAGATCTTCCTTCTTCAGGCAGTCGTTATGAAGATGCTTTGCAATCTGCAAAGGGCGCTTATATCGCAAAGGCAGCAGAAGGCAAGCCAGACCTCATCATGGTGGCAAATGGTTCTGAAGTGTCAACTTTGTTCGAGGGCGCAAAATTGCTTGAGGAAAGAAAGAATATCAAGATTCAAATTGTTTCAGCTCCTTCAGAAGGTTTGCTCCGTTGCCAGCCTGTTGAATATCAGAAACAGGTTATTCCTGCTGGAATCCCTGTATATGGTTTGACTGCTGGTATGCCGTCATCTTTGATGACACTTGTCGGCGTAGAAGGTTTTGTGCATGGATTGGATCATTTTGGTTATTCTGCACCTTACACTGTTCTTGATGAGAAATTCGGATTCAATGCGGAATCCGTATATAATGACGTCTGCAATTTCTTGCATATCTGATTGCAAACTGTCATACATGCATTTTTTGAGAAATCTGCATGTCCCGACTTAGTTCTTATTTCCTCTTATATAGAGGCACCTTTTGTGTTTGAGACTTTAGGTGCCTCTTTTTTTTCTAAATCTGTGTGATGTACCAAATAAAAGGTGATTCTTGTTTTTCTGCCAGTTGGCAATCGGTATTCTTGCTGATATTTCCTTTGGCGGCTTTTGTTCAGTTTTTCTTCGATTATTCGTTGGTGTTGGCGATTTTTATTGCAGTTCAGTTGTTAATTGTTGCTGCAATAGGGTGGTCTGCAGAATATGTTTATCAATTTGACGAGGAAAATAAACGTTTTCGCAAAGCAGTAAAGATTTTTTGGATAATATATGGAGTCTGGCTTCCCATTAACCCCCAATGCAAATATCTCAGTTTGCAGATGTATGAGCAGACCTACACGTACAGATTTCTCAATCTTTATAGCACATCAGTCGGTGAACATGTTTTCACTGTTCGGTTCATAAATGCCGATGGCACCTATCGTGTTTTGCTTGAAACATCCTCTTTTGATGACGTTCCGCAAATCATCAAACTATGTCAGACTCTTTCAGAGATCTACCAGATTCCTTTTAAAGATATTCTAAAAGAACAAGTCAAAAAGCTGAGGTCAAAACCGGCTTTCTGACCGATTTGTTGATAGCATAAAAAAGTGGGATGATGTGATTTTTCTTTTCGCATTTTGCCAATGATTTTCTATCTTCTTTGTTTGCTGATGCTTACAAAATAATCGGTAGAATTGTTAATAACTTATTTGGAAAAAAATTTTTTTAGGAAAACTTTTGACTTACCTTTGCAATGTAAGATAAAACACATAGATTGATTGTCAATAAGTTACAAATAAATAGCCGATTGCCAAGTGTTTAATGCTAGAGAATGGTAGATTCTTAAATTAATTTGCATTTCAATGGTTGGCAGATGATTTTGGAGTGTTTTTCTTAACCCTTATTTGAAGAAGTAAATTTCAAAACTACTATTTGTTGTTTATGGCGGAAATTCCATAGACATGAATAAGTCACAATATAACAATGGAGAACATTTTCATCGTAAAGCGTAACGGGAAAAAAGAACTTTTCTCGCTTGAAAAAATCAAACAGGCTGTCACCAAAGCGTTCCTTTCGACTGGCAGTTTTGTCTCAGAAGAGATGATGAACAACATCCTCTCTCGCATGAGCATTCACAATGGTATTCAAGTGGAAGATATTCAGAACCAGGTGGAGCGTGCTCTCATGGCTGAACGTTATTACGCGGTAGCAAAAAACTTTATCCTTTACCGACAGAAGCATCACGAGGATCGTGAAACCCGTGACAAGCTTGAATTCATGCTTAATTATTGCAACGCTTCAAATCCTGCGTCGGGTAGTAAGTATGATGCCAATGCCAATGTGGAGAATAAAAACATTGCTACGCTTATTGGTGAACTCCCAAAATCAAACTTTATCCGACTCAACCGTCATATCCTAACTGAAAGAATTAAGGATATGTATGGTAAGGAGGTGGCAGATAAGTATGTTTATTATCTGGAAAACCATTTCCTTTATAAAAATGACGAAACCAACCTCGCCAACTATTGCGCGTCCATCACTATGTATCCTTGGTTGCTCAATGGCACTGCAAGTATCGGCGGTAATTCATCTCGCCCTACCAACTTGAAGTCGTTCTGCGGTGGTTTTATCAATATGGTGTTCATGGTGTCGAGCATGCTTTCTGGCGCTTGTGCCACACCTGAATTCCTGATGTATATGGACTACTTTATTCGCCTTGAATATGGTGATGACTACTACAAGGATGTAAATAAGGTGGTTGACCTCTCATCGAAGCAGCGTACCATCGACAAGATGATTACCGATTGTTTTGAACAGGTCGTTTATTCTATCAACCAGCCTACAGGTGCTCGCAACTTCCAGGCTGTGTTCTGGAATATTTCTTATTACGATAAATATTATTTTGAAAGTCTCTTCGGAGAATTCATCTTCCCTGATGGAACTGCTCCAACATGGGAGTCTGTCAGCTGGTTGCAGAAACGTTTCATGAAATGGTTCAATGCTGAACGTCTTCGCACCGTGCTTACTTTCCCTGTGGAAACAATGGCTCTCCTTTCGGAAGATGGTGATGTGAAAGATAAAGAATATGCCGAATTTACTGCTGAAATGTATGCAGAAGGTCATTCTTTCTTCACTTATATGAGCGACAGTGCTGACTCTCTCAGTTCTTGCTGCCGCTTGCGTAATGAAATCCAAGACAATGGTTTCAGTTACACCCTGGGTGCTGGTGGCGTTTCCACCGGTTCTAAGAGTGTGCTCACAATCAACCTTAGCCGTTGCATTCAGTACGCTGTAAAGAATAACATCCCTTATCTCGATTTCTTGGCAGAAACGATTGATTTGGTGCATAAAGTGCAGAATGCATATAATGAGAACTTGAAGAATCTTCATTCTAAAGGTATGCTTCCGCTCTTTGATTCTGGTTACATCAACATCGCCCGTCAGTACCTCACAGTCGGTGTGAATGGCTTGGTGGAGGCTGCTGAGTTCCTCAAAATTCCAATCAAAGATTGTCCTGAATATCTTGAATTCGTTCAGTCGGTTCTCGGTCTCGTAGAAAAGTACAACAAGATGTATCGCACAAAGGACGTTATGTTTAACTGCGAAATGATTCCTGCGGAAAATGTGGGTGTCAAACATGCGAAATGGGACCGTGAGGATGGTTATTTCGTTCCTCGTGATTGTTACAACAGTTACTTCTATGTGGTTGAGGACACTCAGACAAATGCTGTTGACAAGTTCCGTTTGCACGGACGCAAATATGTAGAGCACCTTACCGGAGGTTCGGCATTGCATTGCAATTTAGATGAACATCTCAGCCAAGTGCAATATCGTCAGTTGCTTCGTGTGGCAGCTGTGGAGGGTTGTAACTATTTCACATTTAATATTCCAAACACAGTCTGCAACGATTGTAGGACAATTGACAAACGCTACTTGCACAAGTGCCCTAAATGTGGCAGCGAAAATGTTGATTATCTCACCCGTGTCATTGGCTATATGAAACGTGTCAGCAACTTCTCTGCTGCTCGTCAAAAAGAAGCGGCTCAGCGTTATTATGCCGACGGTTCTAAAGACTTGAACAATGCTCAAACAAGTCAACTTCAGCATAGTCTTTCAGGAAGTCCCCGATGAGGTGACACTCGCTATCAATATCTCAAATTGTCCTAACAATTGTGTTGGTTGCCATAGCGAATTCTTAAAAGAGGATATTGGTGAACCTCTTAGTGTAGAGTCTTTGAAAGATACACTCACTCCTTATAAGGACACGATTACGTGCGTGGCTTTCATGGGTGGCGATAATGATCCCGTTGAGGTCCAACATCTTGCTAAGTGGGTTTTATCCAACTATAACGGTAAGATAAAAACTGCATGGTATTCGGGCAAGTCTCATTTGCCAAAGAATTTTGATGCTTCTGCATTCAATTATGTGAAGGTGGGGCCTTATATCTCTGAGTTTGGTCCGCTAAACGCTACTACTACAAACCAAAGAATGTATCGAATTGAGCCAAATGGTGAAATGACGGATATCACTTTCAGGTTTTGGAAAAAATAATGTTCTTTCATTCGGGTGCGGTGGTTTTCCTTTTAGGAGGCTGCCGCCCCTGTTTTTTTTGAACATAGAGTGGTTTTTATTTCTTTGAGATTTCTTTCAGTATTGCGTTTTTTTTAACTTTGCTGAAAATTCATCTTCCTTTTAATGGATGATGTTTTTTCTATAGTTTCTTTTTATTTTAGGAAAATGAACGATAAATTGATTATTGCAGGTAAAGAGTTTTCTTCCCGTTTGTTTTTAGGAACAGGGAAATTTAGCTCAAACTCTGTAATGGAGCAGGCCATTACTGCTTCAGGAACTGAAATGGTGACACTTGCAATGAAGCGTGTGTCTTTAGGTAATGCTGAAGATGATATGCTTGCACATGTGGCAAAACCTCATATCCAACTTTTACCAAACACGTCTGGTGTCCGCAATGCCGAAGAGGCAGTCTTTGCCGCAAAAATGGCGCGTGAGGCTTTTGGTACGAATTGGCTTAAACTTGAAATTCATCCAGATCCTCGTTATCTGTTGCCAGATCCGGTGGAAACACTGAAGGCAACGGAAATTCTTGTGAAAGAGGGTTTCGTGGTGCTGCCATATTGTCAGGCGGATCCTGTCCTTTGCAAACGTTTGGCCGAGGCGGGTGCTGCTACAGTCATGCCTCTTGCGGCCCCTATTGGCTCAAACCGTGGACTTGTTACGCTTGATTTTTTAAAAGCCATCATTGAGGAATCATCCGTTCCTGTAGTGGTGGATGCAGGTATTGGCGCACCAAGTCATGCGGCTCAGGCTATGGAGATTGGGGCAAGTGCGGTTTTGGTGAATACAGCAATTTCTGTCGCTGCCGATCCTGTGGCTATGGCTGAAGCCTTCAAAGAGGCAACTGCCGCAGGTCGCAAGGCTTATTTGGCAGGATTGGGTGCTCAGTCTTCCGACTTCTCTGCTGTAGCATCGTCTCCTCTTACATCTTTCTTGAATTGATTGTTTTATGCGTTTCAAAGTGAATGACGAACCTGTTGAACTGCCAGAAGGAAGTTCGATAGACGATTTGGCAAAGGCAAATAATCTCCCAGAGAAGGGTGTCGCAATTGCTGTAAACAATGAAATGGTCCCACTATCACAGTGGAAGGGTAAGGTCATTGCTGAAGGTGATGACATTATTATTATTCGTGCTGTTTGTGGAGGATAATTATTTATTATTAGTTCCTGTTTATGTTCTCTGATGTCATAAGAAATATCAGTTGGGAGGATACAACAAAGCGTATTTTCGAGAAAACTGATGCCGATGTGCGTCGTGCTCTTTCTAAAACACGCTGCGATGTCGAAGATTTCATGGCGATGATTTCCCCAGCGGCCGAACCCTATCTGGAACAGATGGCAAGGCTTAGCCAAAAATACACCCGTGAGCGTTTTGGTAAAACTATAAATATGTTTATTCCTATTTATATTACCAATTCGTGTACCAATTCCTGTGTGTATTGTGGCTTTCATGTTGAAAACAAATACAAACGAACAATTTTAACGGAAGAACAGATTATTCGTGAGTATGAGGCAATAAAAAAAATAGGTCCGTTTGAAAATTTGTTGATTGTGACTGGCGAAAATCCGGTGAAGGCTGGCGTGGATTATATCGCAAAGGCTCTTGATTTGGCTAAACCTTATTTCAACAATCTCCAAATAGAAGTTATGCCTTTGAAGTCCGAAGATTATGCTTTGCTCCGCACTCACGGACTCAATGGCGTCATCTGTTTCCAAGAAACTTACAATGAAGCTAATTACAAAAAATACCATCCGCGTGGGCAAAAGTCTATTTACGAATGGCGTGTAAATGGCTTTGATCGTATGGGAATGGCCGGAGTCAATAAGATTGGCATGGGAGTTCTTATCGGTTTGGAAGATTGGCGTACGGATGTGACCATGATGGCTCATCATCTCCGTTATCTTGAGAAAACTTATTGGCGTACACAGTATAGCGTGAATTTCCCTCGTATGCGCCCTTCTGAAAACGGCGGTTTTCAGCCCTATGTTATCATGAGTGATAAGGAATTGGCGCAGTTGACTTTTGCCATGCGTATATTTGACCACGATGTCGATATCTCTTATTCGACACGCGAACCTGCGTTTATTCGCAATAACATGGCTAACCTTGGTGTGACAACTATGAGCGCTCAGAGTAAGACTGATCCGGGAGGTTATGCTTGTTTTCCTCAGAATTTGGAACAGTTCCACGTCTCAGATGAACGTACTGCTGAGGAAATAGAGAAAGCATTGCGTGAGATTGGCTTGGAACCTGTTTGGAAAAACTGGGATGTCGCCTTTGACAAACCTAATATGGCAATATAAGACGATTCATTGGGAATGCGTTCTGTATAAGTTTAAAGCACACGATGGTTTATTGTGTGCTTTTTTTCGTTACCTTTGTGCTGGAAATTGAATATTAACAAACCAAATTATGTTTAAAGTAAACGAATATTTTAATGGTAATGTCATGAGCATGGCATTCCAGACTGAGGAAGGTAGAGCAACCATTGGCGTTATGGCAAAAGGAGAGTATGAATTTGGTACATCTACTATCGAAATTATGACGATTACTTCAGGTGTTCTTGAAGTGAAACTTCCTGGAGAATCTGAATGGAAAGCTTACAAAGAATTTGAGACTTTTCAGGTGGCTAAAGATCAGAAATTCCTTTGTCGTTGCAATGGTGATGTCTCATATCGTTGCCTTTACAAATAAGGTGCTCAATTCTATTGCCAAATCACATATTTTCTGATTTGTGAGGAAATGCGGGAATGTACTGATACGGTATGTTCCCGTTTTTGTTTTGCTCTTCTTTTATTCGCTAATTTTGTGTATATTTGCACGAATAATGATTAGGTGGAAAAGCGATGGATTTCAACATTTCTTCTGAATACATGCCTACTGGTGACCAGCCGCAGGCCATTGAAAAATTGGTGAACGGAGTGCTTAACGACACCCCATTTCAAACCCTTCTTGGCGTGACGGGCTCAGGCAAGACGTTTACCATGGCGAATGTCATCAATCAGGTGAAGAAACCAACGCTTATTCTAAGCCATAATAAGACACTGGCGGCTCAACTTTATGCTGAGTTCAAGAATTTCTTTCCGAACAATGCGGTGGAGTATTTTGTGTCTTATTACGATTATTATCAGCCAGAGGCTTATTTGCCCAATACCGATACTTATATCGAAAAAGACCTCGCCATCAACGATGAGATAGAGAAATTGCGTATGGCCACGGTTTCTGCTCTTTTGTCTGGACGCAGAGATGTTATCGTTGTGTCTTCCGTCTCGTGTCTCTATGGAATGGGGAACCCAGAAGACTATTACAACAGTATCATTACGATTTCTGTTGGACAGCAACTTGGACGTGACACTTTTTTGCGACAGCTGGTCGATAATCTTTACACCAGAAATGAGGTGGAGCTTTCGCGTGGTTGCTTCCGTGTGAAAGGTGACACAGTGGATGTGTTTCTTCCCGATTCCGATTTTATTGTTCGTGTTTCTTTTTGGGGTGATGATATTGATTCCATCGAATCAATAGATCCAATCAACAACATTCATATAGAGTCGTTTGAGTCTATTCGCATATATGCTGCCAATCTTTTCGTGGCAAACAAAGATGATATTCGTCGTGCTTTGGAAGAGATTGGAGATGATCTTGTGAAGAGGGTGGCGGAACTCCAGTCAGAAGGTAAAGACTTTGAAGCCAAACGTCTTGACGAGAGAGTCAATTATGATATGGAGATGATTCGCGAATTGGGGCATTGTTCCGGTATTGAAAACTATTCGCGCTATTTTGACCGCAGAAAACCAGGACAACGTCCATTCTGTATTCTCGACTATTTCCCTAAGGATTTCCTGATGATGATCGACGAAAGCCATGTGACTGTGCCGCAGATTCGTGCCATGTATGGAGGCGACCAAGCCCGAAAAAACACATTGGTCAATTATGGCTTCAGACTGCCTGCTGCAAAGGATAACCGTCCTTTAAAGTTTGAAGAGTTTGAAAGCATGGTCAAGCAGATTGTATTTGTCAGTGCAACTCCTGCAAATTACGAATTGGAGAAATCGGGTGGTGTGATTGTTGAGCAGGTTATTCGTCCTACCGGACTCCTTGATCCAAAAATTGAGGTGCGACCAAGTCAGAATCAAATTGATGATTTGATTGATGAGATACAAACGCGTGCAGAAAAGGATGAACGTGTGCTGGTGACTACGCTTACCAAACGTATGGCGGAGGAATTGCAGGCGTATTTGGAGAAAATGGGCATTCGCAGTGCATATATTCACTCTGATGTTGACACGATGGATCGTGTGAAAATATTGGAGGATTTGCGAAATGGTCTATATGACGTCTTGGTGGGTGTCAATCTTCTTCGTGAAGGTTTGGATTTGCCGGAAGTCTCTCTCGTGGCTATTCTCGATGCGGATAAGGAAGGCTTTTTGAGGGATCATCGTTCCCTTACACAGACTGCTGGACGTGCGGCTCGAAATCTGTATGGTTTAGTGATCATGTATGCTGACAATATCACAGGTAGTATGCAGTTGACTATTGACGAAACAAACAGACGTCGCAGCATCCAGATGGAATATAATGATGCGCATGGCATTGTCCCTAAAGCGCTCAATAAGGCAAAACCGACATCTTCTATTCTGCCGACAGGTGAGGACACCGACAAACAGAATAAAAAACAACCTAAATATTATAGTGGTGATACTCATGAGGTGACCATCGCTGCAGATCCTGTGCTTGAATATATGAGTGCCGATGCCATTAAAAAACTCATAGAGAACACGAAAGCAAAAATGATGGCGGCAGCCAAGTCTCTTGATTTTATTGAGGCTGCGCAACTTCGTGATGAAATGCTGAAATTGCAGAAACAATTAGAAGCGATGAGCCTTGAGCAATGAGCCTTGAACTCATGGCTCCCAGCTCACAGATTTGTTTCTTCCCCTCCACATCGCTCTTTCCTGCTCACTCATTTTCTCGCAAGCGTAACTGAGCATGACTGGAGGAATATGACCAATGTGTTTCTCTAAAAAACATTCCAATGCGTCAATCCCGCAATCATCGTGTTTGTACATTTCTCTCAGTACCCATCCTGCTGCTTTGTGTAGCAGGTTTTCTTTTGATGTGAGCAAAATTTCGGCTCTTTCTGTAACTTTGTCGTAGGCGTTGATTCGCACCAGTTGCCAGGCTGCGACCATGGCGATTCGTTGCTGCCAAAGGGTATGTCCTGGTTTTATCCATTCATCCATGAGGGTTTCTTCCGGGTGAAGGCACTCGTAGAAGCCCACTATCTTGTATGTGGAAAGATCTACTAAATCCCAGTTGTTTATGTATGGGTGAAGGGTAGTATAGGTTTTGAATATTTCTCTCATCATGGTGTCGTCTTTTTTCTTTTTTGCCTGAAGAAATAACTCAACCATGATAAGCAACCCACAAAGTCGTATTTCATGCCATTTGTTTTTGACCAAAGACACTGCATCTTCCAAATCGACATTCTTCCACGATTCTTTTACAACAGAACGGGTTTGAGGGTTGGTGACACCTAAAAAATGATCTCCTTCACCATATTGCCCTTTGCCTGTTTTGAAAAAGCGCATCAGTGTTTTCGCTTGTTTCTCGCTGGCAAATTGTAGCATGGCTTGCTCTATGTCTTTCGCTTTTTCTGTCATATCTTCTTATTTTTTCACGCCTCTGATACGCATCCCGAAATAACGGGGAAATGTGGTGTTGTCTGATGCAGAACTGATGGCAAAAGCCACCTTGCTATGGTTGTCTGCACTGAGTTCGTGAGCGTCTTTGCTCCATAAATACACCTCGTTTTGGTCCACAAATCCCTTATCTTGCAAAATGCCGCCACAAGGGATATAAATGAAGTTCCCATTAGGGCCGGTCACTTTATAGGCATCTGTTTTATGTCTCAGTGTCACTCTTTCCCATTTGCAATTGTCTCGAAGTTCCAAAAGTTCTTCGCTACTTGGCATGCGCCAGTCGCCTTTCCATAGTTTTGTCACCACGTCATCAGCATCTTTCAATGTGGCTGTTGCGCCGAGGCTGTCTGTACGATAGCGGGACGAAAGTGTGTCTTTGTATAGGGAGTAGTTGTCCCATGTGCAGACTGCTTTTGTTACAGTTTCCCCCCATGCGAAATGATAACCAGGAGCCCATTCTTTGTCTGCGCAGATGTCCATGGTTGCCCATTTGACACTTAAGCCCAAGTCAACGTAACTATGATCATCTTTATCTTGGGTGTTGGATTTGTTAAAGAAACAACTGGTGATAATACCGCTTGAAAGTAAAAGGATGATGAAAAAGATTGCTTTTCTCATGTTTTTTTTCTTCAAAGTTACCTTTTTCTCTTAGAAGTTGTTTAAATTTTTGTTGATTTATTGTTAGAATATGTTTAACTTTATTTTAAAGTATATATGCAATAATGAAAACTATAAAGTTTTATTACGGTTTGATTCTCATCCTCCTGCTTGGAATTTATGTTGCCATCTGTGACACTTCTTCTGGAAAGCAAGGCACAGACGATACAATCGCTATAAACGATACGGTTGCTATTGGTGATACGGTTACAGCAGGTGAGACAGTCGATTTGGGCCTCAGCGTGAAATGGGCGGCATGCAACCTTGGTGCCACAAAGCCTGAGGACTATGGCAATTATTACGCATGGGGCGAGACAAAACCAAAGGCAGCATATAAGGGTGATAACAGCAACTGGTATGATGTTGATTATGATGTACTAAAGTCAAAAGGAGTAATCAACAGCCGAGGTAATCTTACGCCCAAATACGATGCGGCAACAGCCAACTGGGGCGCTGGACTGCGAATGCCGACATTCGATGAGATTAAAGAGTTGAAGAACCGTTGCCGATGGAACTGGACTGCCATGAACGGAGTGAAAGGCTACAAAGTGACAGGTCCAAGTGGCAAGTCCATTTTTCTTCCTGCTGCTGGCCTCCGCCATGGCTCGGAGTCTCTCGGCGTCGGTACTGGCAATTTCTGTTGGAGTTCGACGGCTTACGAGGGTAGCGGCGATGCTTACAATCTCGTCTTCAGTTCAGATGATTACGATTGGGGCAGATACGGTCGCTACGAAGGTTGCAGTGTGCGCCCTGTCTCAGAATAAAGTGCCGCAATCTCGTTCAAAAAAATGAAATTGAAAAAAATGTTCGATATATGAAAATTCCGAAACTTTTACTTTATACCCTTCTTGCTGGATTGTTTTTAACTTCATGTGGCTTATCTTCAAAAGCCGATGGCGCAGGCGATAATGTCTCAACATCAGAGGTAGTCGATTTGGGCCTCAGCGTGAAATGGGCGACGTGCAACCTTGGTGCCACAAAGCCTGAGGATTATGGCAATTATTACGCATGGGGTGAGACAAAGCCAAAGGAAAGATATAAGAGAGATAACAGCAACTGGTATTGTGTTGATAATGACGTGCTCATGTCAAAAGGCGTAATCGATGGTTGTGGTAACCTAACTGCAACATACGATGCGGCAACCGCCAATTTGGGCGCGGGATGGAGAATGCCGACAGTCGTCGAGATGATAGAATTGAAGAGTAATTGCAGTTGGATATGGACCTCCATGAATGGAGTGAAAGGCTACAAAGTGACGGGACCAAGTGGCAAGTCCATTTTTCTTCCGGCAGCTGGTGGCCGCGATGGCTCGGAGTCTCTCGGCGATGGCAATGCCGGTGCTTATTGGAGTTCGGCGGCTTACGACATTGCCAATTCGAACTCGTCTTCTTACGGCTATATCGAATATGCATACGGCATCTGCTTCAATTCAGACGTTTACTTATGGTCTGGTAGCCACCGTTACTACGGTCACTGTGTTCGTCCTGTCTCAGAATAAAGTGCCGCAAATCTTGTGCTTAGAAAAAGAAATTGTTATAAAAAATGTTCGATATATGAAAATTCCGAAACTTCTATTTATATTACTTTATACCCTTCTTGCTGGATTGTTTTTAACTTCATGTGGATTATCTTCAAGAGTTGTCGGCGCAGGCAATTACGACTCCACATCAGAGGTAG
>JAGHUM010000089.1 GCA_018064855.1 Candidatus Physcocola equi | reverse complement strand
CTTAAGTGCTTGTACCTTTGCGCCTACTCCGCCTCCAAAGTTTACTTCCGAAGCAAAGTATTTCTTATAAGGGGAATCTACCGTCTCAGGATACTGCATAGCAAAAACAGCCACTTCATGGCCCGCTGAGAGCAGCAGGTTTTCGGTGTTCATCATCACTACGCAGTCGCCCCCGCGAGGATAGTAGAATTTGTTGACAAGTAATATTTTAAAAGCCATTGGCTAATTGATTGCTTGATGTTAGATGTGGTTATAACGCAAAAAAACAGTTTTTATTGTACACTGAGTGGTGAAGTTAGAAACTGATAAGTTTGGAAATTTTAAAAAAAATGCTACTTTTGCAAAATAAATTTGAACTTATCACATGGATAAAAATCCGAAAATATCAGTTGTTATTCCTGTTTACAAAACAGAGGCTACTTTGCCGCGATGTGTTGACAGCGTCCTGAAACAGAGTTTTCAAAACTTTGAAATTGTGATTGTGGACGACGGGAGTCCAGACAGGGCTGGTGAAATTGCAGACCACTACGCAAAAAAATACAATAATATAGTGGTTGTGCATAAAAGAAATGGAGGCTTAGCAGAAGCTCGGAAATCAGGAATTAAAGTGGCTTCTGGTGAATTTATAGTTCCGCTTGATAGTGATGACGAATTGCCAAAGAATGCATTGGAAGTGTTATTGGGCCGTTGTGAAATTGAGAATCTTGATTTGTGCTATGGAACTTATATGCGTGTGGAGGGTGATAGACGTAGATTATTCCACCACAGTTTCACGGGAGTTATGAATGGTGATGAATTTCGTGTCCGCAACTTAACGGTAGGAAACAATTATGGATCATGTTTCTGTATAAGCCGTCGTGTTATTTGGCGTGACGACGTTTTCCCTCCTGCAGAAAAACGATTTCCAAGCGAGGATGTGATGATTAATACACGCTTGTCGAAATATTTGAAACGCGTAGGTATTTACAACGATTGTGTGTATAATTACTATCTAAATCCTGAGTCATTGTCGATAAGTGGTCAGAGTAGACAAGAGTTGTGGTCGGATTTCTTTGGAGAATTGCGGCGCTATCTTCAAAGTGAAGGTTTTCTTGATGAGGCGATGGAACATCTACTTCGCATCCGCGAAGTGGATCATTTGGGCTTTTATGTGAAGGATATAGACAAGCAGTCGCGGTGGTATAAGGATGTAATGTCCTACGACTGTAGCAAGTATCCAATTAAAACTCGCACTCTGCATGTTTTGTTGCATTGTCCAGCGCTTTTGCGCTTTTGCATCAAGATGAATCGAATGGTGAAAAAACTAATTAACTAATTCCCAATACAATTCTTCCTGATTTGGTGTGTTGGAGAATTTGGTGAAGAATGTATGGGGCGATGATACCACAGAGTGTCACTGCCAATGCTTCTGTCCAAAACATAGTATTGTCCCAATTCAGTTTTGTAACAACTGCTTTTGCAAACCCCATGAATGTGGTGTGGAAAAGGTATACGGTGTAGCTTGTTGCAGCGAGTGGCAGAAGCACCTTTGATTTTAGTGAAGATATGCGCTCTAACCATTTTGAGATGCTGAGGATCGCTAAAATCCCGACAAAAGCCACTATAGGGACCAAATTGTCGCCAGACTTGCCCCACAAATAGTACGCGACTCCAAATAGCAATACAAACATAATGTTTGCTGTCGTGTTTTGTAGAATGACTTTCATCTTGTATTCGCTGAACATAACGCCCATCATGAAGAAAATCATCATAACCTTTAATTGTCGTAGGCAGAAAACCTCCGGAAATTTAACGGGAATGTAATATAGCGCAATGGATATGCAGAACAGAATCGTGCGGGATGTCTTGCTTTTTGCGAACCAGATGATGACGAATATCAGCATCAGCACCCATATGAACCAAAGGAAGTAGCCTGCAGATGGAAGATAGAACATTTCGATGAAGGAATACAGCGACACTGGGTTGTCGATTTGGGCGTTTCCTTGTGAGACGAGCTTGATTGTGATTATTATGGCTGATGTGATAAGATAGGGTACTGCAAGACGTTTCAACTTTTTTCCAATAAATGAGGTGCAACTTCGCTTTTTATATGTGTGATGATAGACCATCCCGCTCACGAAAAGGAACAGTGGCATGTGGAAAGAGTAGATGATTGAATTGACCCACTTCCAAAATACGGGGGCATTATCAGGGTTGAAATGCCCGATAACCACAAGGATAATGCAAAGAGCTTTTGCTATGTCGAGACTGTCGATACGCTGCTTCATTTTCGTTGGCGCTTTGGTTATTTGCCGTAGTAAATGTTTCCTTTCACGTTTTTTTGTCGCACATTCGTGATGTTGGAGAACACATTTTTCTCCCCGTTTGTGCCGTAGAATGTGTTGCCTGTTACCTCCAGGGTGGTGAATCGCATTGCTGATGTGCTAGTGTTTGCCCAATGAGTCATCAATTGGCCGTCGGTTGCATACACTTCATTGTTTTTAAACACCAATGAACCTTCTTTTGCAAACTCCTGTAGAAAAAAATTCATGTTGGAAGATCTGAAAACATTGCCAACAAAGGTGAGATCGAGATGCGAAACATTGTTGCAGTAGATACGGGTATCACCCTCAAACGTGTTGTTTTCAGCATTAATCATGAATGATTTGATGGTGTTGCTATTTGAGACACTGGCAAGCACATAAGCACCTTCTATATTGTTTCCAGTCATGTTGAGGAATCCCCCATGGTTTCCTACCCAAATGGTGCCAATGCCTGTGGCAATGTTAGTAATGTTGCTTTTTGTGATATTGCTAATTATTTCGTTTCCTTCCATTGCTACATTTCCTCCGTCCTGAAAGAGAAATGTATAGCCAGGTGTGGAGTATGGATTTATCACATCGTTGTAGTTATTTACGCTATTGTTTTTGATGCGAATCGGGTCTGAAGCTTTGCAATAGTCGTTAAGGCAGATGTCGAAATGGTAATACTTTTCATCAGTATCGATTCTCCCATTTTCAATTACATTTCCTGCAATGTTGAAATTTGTACGCAAGTCGACAGGACTAAATCTTAAACTGATAAGTCTTCTCACAAGTCCATCTATAGAAAACGTATTGTTGGTGATGTTCACATTCTCGTATGATGTTCGATAGGTGGTGTCTTCTCCTTCTGTGAGTATGGAGAGAAATGCATCGCAGAAGACTTCTTTTTTTGTGCCTTCATTGTTTCTGTACACAAACGTGTTGTCTGTGATATATATATCTTTAACTTGTATGTCGTCTTGTTTGCCAGAAATAGCATCGACAGTGCGTTCAAAGAAGCCGACCACCTCGTCGTTGCCATGTTTGTAGAATTTGTTGTTTTTGATTGTCACATTCTTTGTATTGCCACGCACCCATAGATTGCCGCTGGCATTGCTGTTGTTGTAGTTTGCGATGTCACAATCTGTGACGGAAATGTTGGAGCAAACGCGTAAATCAAAATTTGTGCAAAGGGCGTTCGCTGTGTAACTGTTCACGTGATGGATGTTAACCTTGTTGGCATGGTAGATTTTAACCATGAACATTGGACTGTTTTCCCACCAAATTCCTTTATGGTCTTTCAGACGGAAAGTGATGTCGTGGATTGAAACAGAAATGGGGAGTTTCTTAGTGCCGCTAATTTTGAAAAACGTGTCGTCGGTGAATGAAGCATTTGGAGCACTGCCCTTGTCGAAAATGAGCGAAACCTTTTTTTTGTTTGTCCCTTTGATTTCAATATTGGCTTTACATTCAATTGTGCCACTGATAGTGTATGTGCCCGCTTTGTCGAAATTGACAACCACATTGTCGTGATGCATGCATGGCTCCAATTGTGTGCGAAGTTCTTTGGTGAGTTCGCCAGAAATTTTGCTGACATTGATAGTGATGTCGCGCGCCGCACAATGAACTGAAAATGCAAGAATAGCGATGATAGCTGCTATTAAATATTTGCTGCTGTTTTTTTTCATAGTTTAGCTGATTTGAACAATTTCTTCCGCAGTTTCTGATTGTTGGTCAGAAGACTCCAATGAGTTGGCTTTTTCGTCGGGCTTCCAAGCGAGGAAAAGGAACATGAAGAATATAATACCGCAAATGGGAGTTTTTAGGATGTCGCTATAAAACAGTAATATAATAAAACATATAAATGAGTAAATCTTTATATTTTTCTCTATAGTGTAATTTGGAATGCGCATGGAGTAGAGCATCCACAAAATCCAGAAGATAGTTAAGGTTCCGAGTATTCCTACCTGTACAACGAAATTGCAAATGGTGGGGTTTGTACCAAAATAGAACCAGTTGCTATCCTGAATGGATTTTGGCAAATTTGGATTGTCAATACTGCCGTTAAACCCCACTGTTCCATTTCCGAAAAACCAGTTGTTGCTGTTCTGTTCAATGATATATGGGATAAAAGCTATCTTTGTAAAACGAGGCATGTCGGGAATGTTTGTCTCGTTTTCAAGAATCCAATCAACGCCAGCTGCAAGTTCGTCAACAGTGTAATCGCCATACAGGTATTCCTCCATTAAAAAAGTAGGACTAGTCATGTCTTCAGCTCGGTCGACAGTGCTCATGTAGAGCCAGAATGCACTACCTAAAATTAGTGAACTTGGCGGTATTATGAGAATCAAACGTTTTACATATTTTTTGTCAATAGGGAATAAGAGCGTTATATACATGATAAAGAATATGAAGCTGACTTTTGTCTCGTTGAGGAATGATGGGAATAGTAGAATGACTATCCAAATATTTTTTTTAATGCTTTGGAAAACATTATGTGGGTCAATTCTTTTTCTCATCAAAAAGAAAGAAAAGAAATATATGGAAATAGAGATGATGTTGGATGCACTATCGCCTATTGAACCGCCTCCGTGGTCACCAGGGCCGTAGCGGAAAAATTGTTCGGTAACACAGAGTGCTTGTAACAGTAACCATGCGATTAGGTGCTTGTCGATATCTTTTGAGAATTTGTCAAACAGTTCTTTTTTATCCCATATATATCGGAAAATGATAGGGAGAAAAAGAATGCTGATGAACACACGCATACCATAGACCCAGTTCGAGAGACTTAATTCATTGACAACACATGTACTGACAAGAGAAATAACTATAAAAACTGAAAGGTATAGGATTTGGAATTTGTGAGAAATACACATAATGCCGAGCAATACTATTAATAGGTCGGCCATCACATTTATAGGAGTGAAGAGTGATTCAAAAGGAGGTATCAACTCCTGATATATAAAACCAAAGCACCCCAACACCCAGAAGAGGATGAAGAAGGTGCGAATGATAAATATGTCTTTTCTGGTCAGCATCTTTGTATGACGCCCGTTATTTGTTGTTGCCGATTTTGAGGGTGCTGTCGTCGGATGTCTTCACTCTGTTGAGCACAAATCCCACGTTATTGAGCTTGCCTTCTTCAATGAGCCTGTTCACCCATTTCACGTGGCTATGCTTGGTTGAATTAGCACGAACAACAACCAAGATTTCGTTAGCGTATTGAGTGAGAGAGAATGTGTCGCTCACAGCTGCGAGTGATGCTGAATCGATGACCACGAAATCGTAGTCTTCGCAGAGGTCGTCCATCAGTTGCTTGATGCGGCTGCCTTGAAGGAGCTCTGATGGGTTTGGTGGCACAGTGCC
>JAGHUM010000102.1 GCA_018064855.1 Candidatus Physcocola equi | reverse complement strand
AAATATTGCTTCTTGAAAGCGACAGGTCTTGAATTTAATGAAGGGCAACTTGAAGACGATTTCCAGCACCTCACAGATGTGCTTTTGCGTAGTAGTTCTGCTACATTTATGTATCGCGATTTCCAATCACGCAATGTGATGATTAAGGATGGCGAACCAGTGTTCATTGATTTTCAAGGCGGACGTAAAGGGCCGTTCTTCTATGATGTTGCATCGTTCTTGTGGCAAGCAAAGGCGAATTTCCCCGACAGTCTTCGTCAAGAATTGCTGAAGGAATATATTGATGAATTGAAGAAGTATAAGTTTGTGGATGATGAATATTTCTATTCACAACTTCGCCACTTTGTACTTTTCCGAACACTACAGGTATTGGGCGCTTATGGCTTCCGTGGCTATTTTGAAAAGAAACCGCATTTTATGCAAAGTGTTCCTTTTGCAATAAATAATTTGCGAGATCTTCTCAATGAGCCATATGTGGAATATCCGTATTTGACAAGCGTTTTGAAAAACCTTGTTAACATGTCGCAATTCACTGATGATTTGCAGAAACATATGCTCACTGTTAAAGTGATGAGTTTCGCATATAAGAAAGGTATTCCAAACGATAATTCCGGTAATGGTGGCGGTTTCGTCTTCGACTGTCGTGCATCAAACAATCCAGGTAAATATGACCGATACAAGCCATATACAGGTCTTGATGCTCAAGTGATTAAGTATCTTGAAGATGATGGTGAAATCCTTACTTTCCTTAGTCATGCTTATGAATTGGTTGATGCTTCTGTAAAGAGATATATCGAACGTGGTTTTACAAATTTGATGGTATGCTTTGGATGTACAGGTGGTCAACACCGTTCAGTTTACAGTGCACAGCACATGGCAGAACATATTCACAAGAAATTTAATGTAAAGGTGGAACTCGTTCATCGTGAGCAGAATATTGAACAAGTATTTACACCAGTTCAGAAGTAGTCGCTATGAAAGCAATGGTTTTTGCGGCAGGCTTGGGGACACGCCTGCGCCCTCTCACAAATGATCGCCCTAAAGCATTGGTAGAAGTTGGTGGTAAGACTATGCTTGAGCGTGTCATTACCCATTTGGCATCATGTGGTGTCGACGACATCACTGTTAATATTCATCATTTTGGAGAAAAGATTATTGAGTTTCTTGAAAGAAAGAATAATTTTGGACTGAATATTCATATAAGTGATGAGCGCGACCTTCTTCTTGATACAGGAGGCGGTCTGATGAAGGCAAGAAAATATCTTGATGGTAATGAGCCATTTATTGTACATAATGCTGATGTGCTTACTGATTTGGATTTGAAAGCCATGTATGACTACCATGTAGAACATGATGCGCTGTCGACAATTTTGGTTAAAAGCCGAGAGACTCAAAGATATTTCTTATTCGACGAAGAACAACGCCTTAAAGGATGGGTAAACAAGAAAACTGGAGAGACAAAACCGGCCGGATTTGTTTATGATCCTTCGCGGGTTAATGCTCTGGCTTTTGGATGTGTTCATGTCCTGTCACCCGAAATTTTTGATGCTTTGGAGAAATATGCTGATGGTAAGGGTGATGTCTTCTCTATAGCTCCATTCTATGCCGAGATGTGTCACTTATATAAAATATATGGTTATCAGCAACAAACCGACTATAAATGGTTGGATGTCGGTAAACCCGAAACTCTCGCTCAAGCAGCAGAATTGTTTAAGTAATTTTTTAAAATGGACATATAAAAAATGGGACTCAGTGTTATGAGCCCCATTTTTCATTATCTCATGATTTTGTTTATTCTACAGCTACAGAATCAACCACTTCTACGTCTCTGTCGTCGTAATACATTTCAGAAGGTTGTGGGCGGAACATTTCTTGCAATGCCATAAAGAATTTTGGATAATCGCCAAAAATCATATTCTTATTATCTTTGCTGATAAAGAATTTGAGATTTCCGTTCTTCATGTCGTTTGCACCTGCATCTATTCTCATGGTCATTCCGTTTACTGGAAGACCCATCCATAAGCCAGAGAAGTTGTCGTTGAAAATCTTTTTTGCATCTTCGTTGTTTGTGGCATTGGTTGCAAAACTGCTATTGTTGCCGACTTTGATAACCAATTCACCAGCTGTTGCGTCGATGGTGAGAGGCATTGGTGCACCGCCTTTAGATTGGAGAAGTGTTTCAATCATTTTTTTCCATTCTGCAGCTTTTGATGTGGTGATAACAACAGAAATTGCAAAACTTTCCTTATTGTTAAGTTCTCCATCAATACCTAAAGCAATAGGACCATTAATAGATTTCACAAGTGAAACTAAGTCTGCTTGAACATAGCCTCCACCCATTTCAAGTAAATTCTTTACTTGTGCAAAATCTGCTAATTTTTCGCCTTTGATGCTTGCACTGAGAATAAGTTTAGATTTACCAGGCATGTGCTTCAAGAAATCTGCAGATGCATCGCCTTTGATGTCGTTTAACAGTTTCATGATGTCGGAATCATCGTCAGCAAAAACTTCGCTTGTGCAGTTGATTTCATTGTCAGAAAGATCTATGTTGGC
>JAGHUM010000056.1 GCA_018064855.1 Candidatus Physcocola equi | reverse complement strand
CGGAATCATCGAAAACAGATAGTACAGCGACGCCCCGACCACAATGGCCGAAGGCAGCGTCCAATTCTTCAAAAATTCCAATATCGCTTTCATCATTCCGCTTTATAATAATCCTATGCAAAGATAATCATTTTGATGGTTATAAAGACACTGACACCCACTTATTAACTCTTTTACTTACTGGTTTCACCAAACAATAGTGAAGTAAAAATGAAACCGTCAATAGTAAAATTATGCCCACAGCTAAATATGATGCACTTTTCGACTGTAGATCAAGAAGTGGTCCGATATGCTTCATTCCTGCAAACACAAATTCGTGAATCATATATATTTCAAAACTGAGTTTACCCAAACTTACCACAGGCTTAAGTGAAAGCAGCCTATCCACAAGACACTTCTCGCCAGACATCGCCGATAGGGTGAAAACACCAAGAAATATAGAGATAAATATCCAACTCATTGGTACTGCCAACTTTTCCAATCCAGAATCCGGCAGATTGCAAGTCATCAAAACAATAGCCACCAGTGCCAAATCAATGACTCTGACCAGCTTTTTAAACCACTTTTTGAAATCACTGTTATCCGACATCGCCTTGAAACATTGGCACAAAAGTATTCCTAACAAAAAATCTACCACTCGAGCTGGAGGAAATACCTGACGATAGTAATTTTGCTCTAACACACAATTTAGATACACCATCAGTGATGCCAAACACAACGCAATCGCAAACTTGCATCCACCTGGCGTCCGCTTTGTGCCATACGAGATTAAAGGAAACAGTAAATATGAGAACAGCAGTGTGGAAATAAACCACGAAGCCCCGTTTAATGATAAATACACCTTTCCATCTGGAACCCAACTTTGAACAAGCAAAAGGTGGTAAGCAACCTTTCCGCTCAAAGAAGCTGTGGAAAGCGCTAACCATAAAACCACACAGAGCCACTGAATAGGGTAGAAATGACAAAAATGGCTCAACTCAAATTTCAGCCATCTTCTACCATCCAAATTATGAAAACTGTGGTGCATTTCCATAAAGAAACCACTCATCACAAAAAATGCGGACAATACCATCTTTGCAACCACATGATTGAGCATTCCCATATGGAAAAACATAATGCAAAACGCAAAAATCAGCCTTAACCCGTACACAGGTCTAATCTGCAATCTCATCATCGTGTTATTGCTCGTTTCCATCTTTTTGAATGAAATGGGGAGATTGGTTGTTTTGAATTGTGGCAAGAATCGACGCATCTTCGGTGTAGGCAAAAATCTTCTGTTGAGCTTCCGATAATGCCACATCTTCCTGCTCTTCTAGGGCTTCTTGGTGGAGGGAGGAGATGTAGTGGTGGAGGCGGCGGTAGAAGGGGTGGCGGGTGAGGGTGGCGGCCTCACCGAGGATGATGAGCTTCATGCGGGCGCGGGTGATGGCCACGTTCATGCGACGAAGGTCGCGCAGGAAACCTATCTGCCCGTCGTCGTTTGCGCGTACGAGGCTGATGAGTATCACATCACGCTCCTGCCC